>CACBPV010000001.1 GCA_902541215.1 uncultured Alphaproteobacteria bacterium
TCTCCATCCTCATTGAAAAAAGTTCCACCTGCTTGTTGGTATAAATATGTGAAATTCATATCGCTTAACCACATGGATACACCATCTTTAGCTAAAATTTTTCCGGTTTCCAAGAATTCATCCCATGTTTCAGGAACATTTACGCCATACTTTTCAAAAATACCTGGTTGATAATAGTAAACTATGTAACAACCTTCACTTTCAATTGCATAAACTTCTCCATCTGAATGAGTGTATGCTGCAACCTTTCCAGGATTCCATTGTGACATATCTCCATACATATCCGTTAAAGGGATAAAATTATCTGAGATAATATCATCTGGCATGAATAATCCAAAGTGGTGAACCATTAATCCAAATAAGTCAGGGTGTTCAGTACCTGAACCAATTGCTGTTAAACTACTTGTAGTTACATCAGGCTGAACCTGAAAATCAAAATTAATATTGTCATCAGGGAACTCAGCGCGAATATCTTCTAAAAAAGAATTAAAATAATCTACATATAGTTGATTGTGAGTCCACATTGATAAAGTAATATCTCTAGCAAACGCAGTTGATTGTAAACCAACTACCATAACAAGAGAAAGAATTAAGGATTTAATTAGTTTCATCATTTTCCTCCATATATAATAAAACATAAAATTAGTTTGGATCAAAAATCAAGTAAAATTAACTTTTATAAATATTTGATATTTTACGTAATTATGGAGAAAGTACCTTTTCATGCGGCATTATAATATTCTTTTGATACTTGGTAACTCTTTTTAACAGGTTTTTTGAGGGTCTGTATGGGTGTCTAAAAAAACCCCAGGAAGGTCCATATCTGTAAACAACAATTCTTCTTTCTCCCTTTTTTGTTCTTTTTGCAGACCCATGACAAAGTGAGTCGACAAATAATAATCCATCACCTGCTTTTAGATATATTTCTTTAGATGCAGTCATACTTTCCGCTGATGAAACTATATCTTTTTTCATAACATGTTTATCATATTCTGGATGACGTAAATTTGATTTATGGGAAGAAGGAATAATAACTGTACCCCCATCACCTGGGCCAATATCTTTTAAAGCTAATAAAATGTTTATTTGTCCACAATGAAATTTTCCATTTTCAAATCTATAATGAGCTCTTTGAGTGCCTTCATAGGCGCCAGAATGAATACCAATCGCTTCACCTGGTCCTCTTATATTAGCAAAGTTTTCATCAATAAATAAAGGGCCGTGATGTTGATCAAAAGTATCTTTACCGCCAACAAAATGAAGCATATGATTAATCCAAGATGGATGATCAATTAATTTTTCGAATGGCTCACCTGCTTCATAAATTTGTTGAAGATTAAGACCATCTTTTCCACCATAATTATGACCATGAACATGTCCTGCCCATTCATTATTTTTTAAATTTTTTAATTTATCTAGAATTTTATTAAGATCTTTCAATTCTTTTTTATTTAAAGCATTTTCAATTATTAAATATCCATTTAGATCGAATAAATATTCATCAAGCTTAGAAACTTTTTTCATGAATATACTTTGATGTAAAATTTAAACCTTTTCAAGATAAAAATTAATTTATAACAGCTTTAAACTCTCCAGCTTTATATTTTGTAGCCATTTCTCCTAAAGTTATGGAATTAATAGAGGTGGCATTACCTGCTGTTCCAAATTCTTGTAATCTACTTTTTACAACTTCTTTCATAGCGTCTTTTGAAAGTAATAAATATTTTCGTGGATCAAACTGAGAAGGATTCTCATGAAAATATTTTCTTACTGCAGCTGTAGCTGCTAATCGTAAATCTGTATCAACATTAACTTTTCGAACACCATGTTTAATACCTTCTTGAATCTCAGAAACAGGAACACCATATGTTTCTTTTATTTTTCCACCGTATTCATTAATAGTTTTTATTAAATCTTGTGGCACCGATGATGATCCATGCATAACTAAATGAGTATTTGGAAGCCTTGAATGTATTTCTTTAATTCTATCGATTGCTAAAATATCACCTGTAGGTGGTCGAGAAAATTTATATGCACCATGACTTGTTCCTATAGCAATTGCCAGAGCATCAACGTTTGTTGCTTTAACAAAGTCTGATGCCTCATCTGGATCCGTTAACAATTGATCATGATCAAGTTTGCCTTCTGCACCAACACCGTCTTCTTTTTCACCAGTCCCAGTTTCTAAAGAGCCTAAACATCCAATTTCACCTTCTACAGAAACTCCCAATGCATGTGCCATATCTGTAGTTTCTCTTGTAACTCTAACATTGTAATCAAAATCTGAAGGTGTTTTTTGATCATCCATCAAAGAACCGTCCATCATGACAGAAGTAAAACCAAGATCGATACAATTTTTACAATCTGATGGAGAGCCACCATGATCTTGGTGCAGAACAGTTGGGATGTCTGAAAACTCATCCATTGCTGCTTCAACTAATTTTTTAACAAAAATTGGTCCAGCATATTTTCTGGCAGCTCCAGATGCTTGCAGAATTACAGGGCTATTTAATTCTTTAGCCCCTTCCATTATTGCTCTGATTGCTTCTAAGTTATTTACATTAAATGCAGGTATACCATAATTATTTTCAGCTGCATGATCTAATAGTTGTCGAAGCGAAATTAATGACATATGTGGACTCTATTAAACATAATAATAATTAATTCAACTAAACAGTGAAAGAAATTTTAAAATATTCTTGTCTAATTTTTTTATATGCTTTGTCACATAGTTATTTAGCAACATGTTTTGCAATTGATTTAAAAATAAAAGGTTATGAAGAACGTTACATAGGTCTATCATTATCATTCTGGGGTATTGGAGTTATTTTAGGGGCATTATTACATAATTTAATAAGAAAAAAATTTAATTTATTTTCTACAATTTTATATGGTTCAATAATTCAGTTAAGTTTTTCTTTAATTTTTTTAATTGATCAAAATACTTTTCTAGTAGCTTTAATGCAATTTGTTATGGGTATAACTAGTGCAATTAATTCATTAACGCTTGAATCACACATCAGCTCTAAATTTAAAAAAACATCTGGTTTCTATATATCTTTATTTTGGTCATCTGCTGGATTAGGCGCAATTACTGGAAGTCTATTTATAGCAATAAATGGTATAAATAATTTAACTTATTATATAGCAATTTTATTTTTTCTTATGCATTTTATTCCAATTTATTTATTTCACTCATCTATTAGTAAAATTGCCATTGAAAACCTGAGTCTTAGATTATCTAAAAATGTTATAAGTAAAATTAAATATTTACTTTTTTGTGTAATATTATTTGGTGCATGCGATGCAGGTTTTAGCTCATTATTTCCATCATATTTATTAGAAGAATCATATAGTGATAAACAAGTTGGAAGAATAAATTTTTTATCTGGATTAATTGCTTTACTTTTTTATCCCTTTATGGGTAAGTTAGTAGATAATTATAATAAAACTGTTATCTTTAATACTTTTTGTTTTATAAATTTTATTAATTTATTTATTCTTTATTTTATCAGTGATTTTTATGTCTATATAATTTGTGTAGCATTTTATTATTACACCATTGGAACAGTTTTTTTAATTACATTTAATATTGTAGGTAAAAAACTTGAAGGGGGAGTGATAGTCTTTGGAATAGCTGGTCATTATATTAGTGAAAATATTGGAAGTTTTCTTGGTCCAAATTTAATTGGAAATATTGTTAATATAGATATTAATTATTTCTTTTTAATATTTATTTTCTTGTATTTTTTAATTGTTTTACTGTTCAATTTTAATCAAATTAAAAATGGTGGGCCCTCAGGGACTTGAACCCCGGACCACCCCGTTATGAGCGGGGCGCTCTAACCAACTGAGCTAAGAGCCCTTTTTATGCCCTATACATGTAAATTTGATGATTATTAAGCTTTAATTTTATATTGTTATATAGAATTTAATAATATTTTAATTTTTATGCAGCAACCTAGTGAATTAGAAAAATATCTTTTTGATCTTAAAGGTTTTATTGTAATCAAAAATGCTTTGTCGAAAAAAGAAGTAAAGGATTGCAACCAAATAATAGATAAAATTAAAAATACACCTTCTAATGAATGGAATGGAAATGTGCATAGTAAAGGAAATATAGACCAGCATGGAGTAGAGCTTCAACAAATATATGAAGCTGGTAAACCTTTTGAAAATTTAATTAATCACTCTTCATGGATAAATCATATGAAGCACTTTGTGGGTGGAGAAGGAACATTTGATTACAATCATGGGCCATTATTTATAGATGAAAACTTCGTGAATGTTAGAGGACCGGGGAAGGCTATACCAGTTCATTCAGGTGCTCATGAAGGCACTCAAAGAGGACATTATAGATATCAAAATGGAAAGTTTCATTGTGGTCAAATAAATATTTTAGTGGCCTTAAGTAAAATTTCTAAAGGTGATGGAGGAACAGTAATAATTCCTGGATCACATAAATCTAATTTGAAACATCCTCAATTTGATAAATACAAATTAAAAAAGGATGGAAAATATAAAACTGCTGATAGTATGATTGGCTCAGAAGAGGTCTATTTAAATGCTGGTGATGCAATACTATTTGTAGATTCTCTATGTCATGGATCTTCAAGAAGGGTCAATAAAGGAGAAAGAAGAGTTGTTATATATAGATATGGTCCATCTTGGGGGTTTTTCAGAAATAGTTACAGACCTTCAAAGGAGTTATTAAATAGATTAAGTAAAACTCAAAGAAATATCGTTATGCCTCATGAAGAAGTATTATCGCCAAAAAACAATTAGAGTGATGCAAATTCTAAATAATCATTATGCCTTATAAAACTTTTCATTTGATCATCATATAGATCATTAAAACGTTTATATTCATCTCTTGCAAAAGGTTT
Source organism: uncultured Alphaproteobacteria bacterium (assembly GCA_902541215.1). GTDB lineage: Bacteria > Pseudomonadota > Alphaproteobacteria > HIMB59 > CACPNW01. The sequence continues at coordinate 4,887 of CACBPV010000001.1, forward strand.
TAAATTAAAATTATTCATTTCTTCTCTTGCAATATCTTTCTTTAGTAAACCAAGACCATCTAATACAGGATAGTAAAGTTGTGATTGAACATGTGGAAGGCCTGAAAGATACAAATCAAAATCACTCATCCTAGGTAATTGATTCTTCCATTTATTTATAAAATTTATTGTATCCTCATGGATACAATCATTCTTAACAAATTTCCAAAAATCGCTATCTTCTCTATTTGAAACATAATGAGTATTTAGAAAGATCATGAAATCATCAAATTGACGACCTACTCTTTCATTAAATTCATCCATAATTTTTTCATTGTTAAAATCCATTTCTTCTTTAAGATAATCAGTCGCAAACAATATCATTTGTATCAGAGTACTGTGAATTGAAGTAGCTTCTAATGGCTCAAGAAAGCCAGAGGCTAATCCTATGGCAATACAATTTTTTACCCATGATTTTTCTATTCTACCTGAAGTAAATTTAATATCGTTTCTTGGTTCTATTTCGTGACCTAAGACTTTCTCTATTTCAATTTTTGCTTCTTCTGGACCTGTAAAATCATCACAATATACATAACCAGCGCCAATTCTTTCTTGAGTTGGTATTTGCCACATCCAACCATTTTTTTGAGCCCAAGCTAAAGTATAATTACTAATATTTTTTTCATCTAATTTTAAAAAAAAAGGCATAGCTCTATTTACTGGTAAATTTTTTTGATAAGATTTCCATCCAACATTATATAATTTATTTATGAGGAGTTTTCTGAAGCCTGTACAATCTAAAACTAAATCAGTTTCAATTTCTTTGCCACTTTCGAAATGAAGTTTTTCAATTTCTCCATTTTCATTTAATGAAGCATGCGTATAAACTTCATCAAGAATCTCTATATTTTTTGATCTTTTTCTTAAATAATTTCCAACAAGATGGTTATCAAAATGATAAGCATAGAAAAAAGGGCTTTTTAAATCGGGTCTGTTATTTTCAAAATTGAACGGAACTTTATTTGTTTCCATTAGCTTAGTGTGTAAATGCACATCAGCAACAGATCGACCTGCAGCAATTGCATAAACATTTAAATATTCAAAATCTTCAGGGTCTTTTTTAGATGCTAACAAATGTGGGTCATCAATTGGTCCATAATATTGATGATTTAGTTCTTTCCAGTCTTTATGAACAATCCCAAACTTTAGAGTAGCTTTTGTTTCTCTTAAAAAGTCTAGTTCATCTAAATTATATCTTTTTAAAAAATCATAAAATATTCCGGTTGTTCCTTCTCCAACACCAATTATAGGAATGCTCGAAGGATCAACAATTGTTACTTTTACATTTTGTTTATTTGTGAAAAAAAAATCACTTAGAATATATGCAGAAATCCAACCGGCGGTGCCTGCGCCTAGGATAGTTACGTTTTTTAGTTTTCTCATTAATAAATAATATCAAAAGCAGATTTTATTAAATTCTTTGTATAATCATTCTGAGGTTTGGTTAATATATTTTTTGCCACACCTTGTTCTAGAATTGAACCATCTTTCATAACGATTAAATTGTGGCTTATTGATCTTATAACTCTTAAATCATGGCTGATAAAAATATAAGTGGTTTTGTGATTTTTTTGTAGTTGTAGTAAAAGTTCTAGAATTTGTTTTTGAATAGATAAATCAAGCGCAGATGTTGGTTCATCCAAAAGAACAAATTTTGGATTTAAGACAAATGATCTTGCTATAGCTATTCTTTGTCTTTGACCTCCTGAAAACTCATGAGGAAATCTAAGCATGGAACTAGGTTCTAAACCAACTTCACTCATTATGTTTTCAATTTTATTTAGCCGTTCGTTTTTATCTTTCATATTAAGTGCTACAATTAATCCCTCTTCTATAATTTGTTTAACAGACAATCGTGGATTTAAAGATGCATATGGATCTTGAAAAACTATCTGCATTTGATTTCTAAATGGCTTAAATTGCTTTCTAGATAAACTGTCAATTCGATCATCAAAAAACTTAATTTCACCTTCTACATCTGTGTTAGATTCTCTATCAACTAACCTTAATAATGTTTGACCTAAAGTAGTTTTACCAGATCCACTTTCACCAACAATTCCAAGGGTCTCACCTTCTTTAAGATAGAGACTGATATTATTAACAGCATTAATTGATAAAACTTTATTTCTACCTGATACTTTTACTTTAGTATTAAATGTTACATTAAGATTTTCTCCTGAAAGTATACTTCTTCCATTTTTATCATAATGTAAATCTCTTTCTTCTGGCTCTGATGACAATAAATGTTTTGTATAATCATCTTTTGGATTTTCAAAAATTTCTTTTGTAATACCTGTTTCTTTTATTTTTCCATTATACATTACACAAACTCTATCACTTATTTGTCTGACAATAGTCAGATCATGAGTAATAAATAAAATGGACATTTGATATTTTTGTTGAAGACTTTGAAGTAATTTAAGTATCTCTGTTTGAACTGTAACATCAAGAGCAGTAGTTGGCTCATCTGCAATAAGTAAATCTGGATTATTAGCTATAGCAATAGCAATCATAATTCTTTGTCTTTGTCCTCCAGACAATTGATGTGGGTATTGTGATAATCTAGACTCTGGTTCTGGAATTTGAACTTGTTTTAGTAATTCAAGACATTTCTCTTTGAGTTCTTTATCTGAAAATTTTCCATGAATTTTTAAAACCTCACTAATTTGGTTTTCAATTGTATATATTGGATTTAAAGAACTCATTGGTTCTTGAAAAATCATTGAAATATTTTTTCCTCTAATATTTTGATACTCTTTTTCAGAATAAGAATTTATATTTGTTCCATTAAATTTAATTGAAGTTTGATCAGATATTACGGCATTCTCAGCAAGTAATCGAATGATTCCTCTAGCTGTAACTGATTTTCCAGAGCCACTTTCTCCAACTAATGCCAAAGTTTCACCTTTTTTAATATCAAATGATATTCCGTTTACTGCATTAACTTCACCGCTATCAGTATTAAATTTTACGTGTAGATTTTCTATTTCAACAAGGTTAGGCATTATTTTTTAGTAGTTGTTGCATAGGGATCAATTGCATCTCTCAAAGCATCGCCCAAAGCATTAAATCCTAAAACTGAAATTAAGATTGCAAATACAGGACTGAGAACCCATGGGTAACTTCCAATAGTTCGCAGATCTTGCGCAGAATTTAATTGTAGTCCCCAACTAACAAAAGGTGATTGAATCCCAAGTCCCAAAAAACTAAAAAAGCTTTCCGTTAAAATTACTGATGGTATTAATAGTGATACACTAACTATAACATGGCTTGTAACATTCGGGAGTAAATGTCGATAAATGATTCTTAAATCATTTGAACCTAATGCTTCAGCTGCTTTAATATAATCCAATCTTCTTAGTGATAGAGTTTTTCCGCGAACTTCTCTGGATAGCTGTGCCCATCTCAATGATGATAAAATGAATGCCATAAAAATAAATATTAGAAATGGATCCATCTGTCTTGGAAGTATCGCGACAAGTGATAAATATAATGGTAAATCAGGAAAAGCTAAAGCTAGTTCTGTCACCCGTTGTGTAGCAATATCAAATTTTCCTGCAAAATAACCTGAGCTTATTCCAACTAAAATACCAATAAAAGTTGTTATACTCACTACTATAAGAGCAAATAATAATGTTACTCTACTTCCCTTAAAAATTCTTGATAACATATCTCTTCCATATGCATCAGATCCAATAAAAAATACTTTAGATCCATCTTTGGTAGTAAATAAATGTATATCCAAATTTAATCCAAGAAATTTATATTCCCATCCTTTAGTAAAAAAATAAAGATAATTTTTTTGAGTATAATCAATCTCCATTATTGGTTCAAAAGTGTCAGGATCAAATCCTTCAATAAAGCCATAAGCAAAAGGCCTTAACGAAAAATTATTATCTTGATCAAAGAAATGTATTCCCTGAGGAGGATAGAAAACTCTATCACTATCTCTAGCTGCAGGATCATATGGTGATAAGAAATCAGCAAAAACTGCAGTAAATATTAAAAAACTTACAAAGACCAAACCAAGTATTCCAACTCTATTTTTTAAAAATCTTTTTTTGACAAGAGAAAAATATGAATTTTGTAAATTAGAAGTTTTTTCCATAAAATTTAATTCTGCCTTACGCGTGGATCTAAGATAGCTAGTAAAATATCTGCGATAATATTTCCAATTATTAATATTACTGTTAAACAAAATAAAATTGCTGCTGTAGTATAAGTGTCTTGTCTTTGAATAGATTCAACTAAAAGTGGTCCTGCAGTTGGAATAGATAAAACAATCGCAGCTTCTAGTTCTCCCATTAACATATAAGGTAATGCAATACCTTGAAACATAACAAGAGGATGTAAAGCATTTGGAACTGCGTGACGATACAATGTTTGATTTTCAGACAAACCTTTTGCTCTCGCAGTTTCAATATATTGCATTCGCATTACATCTAATAAATTTCCACGCATCACTCGCATATTGTATGCAAGCCCTCCAATAATTGCGATTACAAATATTGGCCAAATATGCAGTATACCGTTCCATAACTTTGCAAAAGACATAGGTTGAACTGCGTAATATGGTGAATACATAGAACCAGTGTTGTCAGAATTTAAAACAATTGCCAACCAATACATAATTAACAATGCCAAGAAAAAACGTGGAATTGTCATACCTAAAAAGGCAAAGACTGTAGCCACATTATCACCTAACTTGTTTTGATTTTTTGCAGCATAAATACCTATAAAAACACCAATAGTTGTAGCAAAAAAATGACAGATCAAGGCGATAACTAAAGTTCGAGGTAATCTATCACCTAACATTTCGCTAACAGGTTTGTTGTAGTGCATGGAAAAACCAAAATCAAAATTTAGAACTATATTTTTAATCCAATTAAAATATCTTATTATAACTGGCTCATTAAGACCGTATTTTTCTCTTAATGTTTTTGTAAGTTCTAAAGCCTGTTCTTGTGTAATATTTGCTAAAGCCTTTGTTTGACTAACATACCAAGTTGCATAATCACCTGGAGGTAACTCGATAATAAAAAAAATTATAATGCTAATTATAAAAAGAAGTGGAAGTGAATAAAGAATTCTTCTAATTATAAATGAAAGCATTTTTTAAAACGTAAGGGGCTTTTTAAGCCCCTTACAAAAAGGTTTATTAATCAATACCAGGAACTCTTCCTGGGAATAACTCATCAAATTGATCATATTGATAAACCCAGAATTGTTCACGGATAACTGTATCTTCAGCCCATTGATAAGCAAGAACAGGCATTCCATCAGCTAAGTTTTGAATTCTTTTATTAATCAAAAGTGCTGTAGGATATTGTACTAAACCTGGAGCATAAACATTTTCAGTGAATAACTTCTGATATTGAGACATTAGCTGTTTAGCTTCATCTCCCTCCACACCATCTCTCCATCTTTCAAGAATTTTAACAATTTCTTTTTCAAACGGTTGTAGTTGTTGAGGATGTTCATCTGTTCCTAAATGAGGTGTAAATGAAGTGTTTGTAATAGGGCCAATATACTCCCAAAAACCTGAATTTGGAAAAGCATACCCTTGCTCAGCTCTTCTTATTATCCAATCAAACTCACCTGATTGTCTTGTTGGCTCTGTGTCCTCCATTGGTTTAACATTTAATTTAATTCCAACTTCAGCCATCATTGTTGCAAGACCATCACCAATTAGTTTCTCGTTTTCACTATCCTTATTTGACGTCAAATTAATAACAAGGTCTCCACCTCCGTTAGGAAGGTTTCGAACACCATTGCCATCAGTATCAACAAGACCTAAACCATCAAGCAGAGAATTTGCTCCACCAGCGTTATAAGGGAAAAATGAAGTTGCATCAGGATCAAAGAAGGCACTGTCTCTAGCAATACCACCAGCGTATACAGTTGCAAAAGGTCCTTTAGACATAGCTTTTGCAAATGCTTTACCATCTATGGCGTGCTGAATAGCTTTTCTGAAATCTAAATTTCTATTTAGATCTCTAATTGCAGCCATCTGATCATCTAATACACCTACACCTATAGCTTGATTCATATAGAGGTGATAACCCATAGTTCTTCCACTAAAGTTAAGTGTTGCCTGTGCATCTTCGCTTTTTGACTCTTTAACAGCCTCTAAAAATAAAGGTACATTCTCCATATTAGAGAAGTCAGCGTTACCAGCTAAGGTATCAACTGTTCTTTGACCCCATGTTTTTAATTGAAAGACCATCTCGTTCATATATGGAAGCTGTTGCCCTTTGCTATCTACTTTCCAGTAATATGGATTTCGACGAAGTATTACAACCTCATCTTGTTTATATTCTACTGCAGTCCATGCACCCATACTTACCCATGGTAATCGTCCAGCTGGAAATGCTTGAACATATTCATCGTAAGATGTACCACCATATTTAGGGTGATGCTCTTTAAGTAAATGCGAAGGTCCAGGACATCCATTTATGTATGCCATGGAATGCAAATTAAGTTTTGGTTCATTTTGTGGAAACGTCCACTTAATTTGAGTTGGGCTTAGAATTTCTAATGAAGTACCTTCACCCATAGTAGAAGCATTCATTCTTGTAGGAACATTCTCATCAAGTACATTATCTTCCCACCAAAAACGAACATCTTCAGAGTCAAAAGGGTCACCATCAGACCATTTTGCACCATCAATAAGATTCATAGTTAAAGAGTTTCCGTCCCATTCCCAATCAGTTGCTAGATTTGGTAAAGGATAAGAATCTTCAGCTTTTAATCTTACCATTGGACCATTTCTTGTTAGACATTCTTGAACTGTGTAATTAATTCCACCCCATCCTTGATGCTGTGAAGCTGTCCAGTTCCATCCTTCTGGTCTTCCACCAATAGTATGTCTAAAAGTCCCACCATATCGACCAATACCATCTGGCATTGCGTCACCATTAAAAACTAAAGGTCTTTTTGGTAATCGTTCCCAAATCGGTGGTAGTTTACCTTCTTGAACTAGAGCACTAATGTATTCTGGCTCATATAGAAATTCAAAGTCTCCAATATCTTGATAGCTCATCAATTCATCCCTTCCGACAAATTGAACTTCTTGCATATTTTCAATTGCAGGTGCTGATGGAAGTGCTATAGCACCTTCTGGTCTAGCAGATACATTTGTACTAGTTAATGCAAAAGTAGCAGAAGCTACACTAGCAAGTAATGTGGATCTAAATTTATTTTTTTTCATCTGTCCTCCACTTAAAATTACAGAAAACCTATAATAAAATTGGATTATTGAGAAGAACTATTTGAGATTAGATTAAGTAATTTATAAATTAAATGCTTCCTTTTCAACTAAAATTGACCTTTTTTGTTGATTACGCTTTGTTTTTTTAGTCAGCCCTTTAATTGATTTATTATATTTATAATTTTTTATTTTTTTTAGATTCTTTTTAATACTATTAATTTTTGATTGATATTGTGGTAGCCATTGTGCTTGTGCTACAAGCATCTCATCTACCATTTGCCAAACTTCCTCCGATGAACATACTGAGCTTACTAGTGGATCTTGGAGTACAGCAAGTTTTAATAATTCAATATCTCCTTTTATAGCTGCTTTTACTGCCATTCTTTGAACATCTATTGAAGTACTGCATAGAGAAGCACATTGCAGTGGTAAAGTTATTCCTTCAATCATTTGTATTCCTTTTGAATCTGCGTATCCTGTGCTTTCAATTACGCAATCATCATCTAAATTAGAAATTGTTTTTTTATTAATAACATTAAAATGTCCCCTATATTTTTTTCCAGTTTCAATTGCTTCAATTATATAACTTCCGTGTTCAGTTGATCTTTTGTAATCTTTAAGTTGAATTCCAGAATTTTTTAAATATTTTGGATAATCCTCTACAAACCAGTTTCTTTTTTCATTACATACTCTTAAGTAACCACCTGTTTCGCCATGTATCCAATTTGAGAGGCTGCTCCATTTCCTCACATCTTTTTGTGTACGTCTATACCATGGTAAATATTCACTTAAATGACCGTTGCTCTCTGTAGAAAAGTATCCAAATTTATCTAAAACATCTATTCTAACTTTTTCATCTCTAGAAAATTTTTTATGTTTCTTTAACGATTTAGAAAGCTGTTCTTTTGTAATTTTTTTACCCTTATACTTTAAATCCAAATACCAAGTCATGTGATTTATACCACTGCAAGAATATTTCATTTTTCCAAATGGAATGTTTAATGAATCTTCGATTAATTTTGCACCACCTTGAACTCCATGGCAAAGACCGATTGTGTTGACTTTACCAATTTCATTTGCTGCCCAAGTATTCATGGCCATAGGATTTGCATAATTTAAAAAGAGTGCATTTTTTTTGGCATATTTTTTTATATCTTCACAAAAATCTAAAATAACTGGAATGTTTCGCTGCCCGTACATTATGCCACCAGCACAAATTGTATCTCCTACACATTGATCGATACCATATTTCAATGGAATTGATATATCTGTTTCAAATGCTTCCAGCCCTCCTACTCTTACACAACTAATGATATATTTTGCATTCCTTATTGATTCTTTCCTAATAGGTTCAATAGTGAGTTTAGTTGGAAGGTTATTAGCTTTAATGTCTTTTTGAATTAACTCAGCTACCATCAACAAATTGCTTCTTGATATATCATGAAGAGATATTTCAATATTTTGAAGTTTTTTTACTTTTAAGATATCTCTTACTAATGTTTGGGTAAAACCAACACTACCTGCACCAAGAAATGATATTTTCATATGTTTATTTCTAAACTTCTAAATTTATTTGACAATATTATTATTTATTTCTAACATAAAATTTATATGTCAGATTTCACAGATTTTAAAAATAATGGATACATTCTAAAAAGAAATCTTTTTTCACAAGATGAAATATTTAAATTAACCAATTTTATTGAAAGAAATTCTGAGAAAGAAAATCAAGCAAGAGAAACTTTTAGTTCTACAGGTAAACTAAATATGACATTATGGAATCATCCATCGGATGATTTATTTGGAAAGTTTTCTACTAATGAAAGAATAGTAAAACCAATGGAAGAATTCCTTGAGGATGAAGTTTACCACTATCATTCAAAAATTATTTGGAAAAAACCAGGTGATGGTGGTTTTGATTGGCATCAAGACTATGGTTATTGGTATCATAATGCATGTCTTTATCCAGATATGGGATCTTGTTTTATAATGCTAGATAAGGCCACAAAGGAAAATGGTTGTCTAAAAGTTTTAAAGGGATCTCAAAAAGTTGGAAGAATTGGCCATGGTACTTCTGATACTCCTGAACAGACAGCTGACTTAGATAGAATTCGTGAGTTAGAAAAAAGACATGAATGTATTTATATCGAAGCTAACCCTGGTGACGCACTTTTTTTTCATGCAAATCTTTTACATTCGTCAGAAGCAAATAATTCAAATTCTTCTAGAAGAACTCTAATAGTATGCTTTAATACTAAAACAAATAATCCGTATAAAGAAATTGGACATCCAAGGTATACTCCTTTAAAAGTCTCACATCATAATTCAATTATGGAATATCAAAATGATTAAACTTACTATAATTGGAGCAGGTAGTGCTGTTTTTACAAGAAGAATAGTAACCGATCTTTTAGCTATTGAACAATTTAAAAATATGGAGATTGCATTACAAGACATTGATCCTGTAAGATTAAAAGCATCACATGATGTAATAGATGTAATTTCAAAAAAATTAAATATTTCACCTAAAGTTACTTCTCATACAGACAGACGAGAGTCTTTAATTGGTGCAGACTTTGTTCAAACAACAATTCAAGTAGGGGGATATGAACCATCCACAGTTATAGATTTTAAAATTCCTAATGAGTTTGGATTAAGACAAACTATAGCAGATACTCTCGGTATAGGTGGAATAATGAGAGGATTACGAACTATTCCTGTTTTACTAGATATTGCAAAAGATATTATGGATATTTGTCCAAATGCTACTTGGCTGCAATACGTAAATCCAATGTGTTCAAATATGATTGCAATAAATACTGCTTTTCCTGAAATCAAAGCTATGGGTCTATGTCACTCTGTTCAAGGAACCGCAGAAATGTTGGCAAAAGATTTAGATGAAGATATTAATAATATTGAATATCTTTGTGGCGGTATAAACCATATGGCCTTCTATAAAAAATTTGAAAAGAAAATTAATGAAAATGAAAACGAAGATTTATATCCTAGATTAAAAAAACTAGCAGATAAAATTGTCAATGATGAGAAAATATCTTCAAGAAGTAAAAAAACGGATCATGAATCTAATAAGGTGCTTCATGAAAAAGTACGTTATGAAATTCTTAGACGATTTGGTTATTTTGTAACAGAGTCTAGTGAGCACTTTGCTGAATATGTTCCATGGTTCATAAAACAAAATAGAGATGACGTCATAAGAAAGTACAAGATACCAATAGAAGAGTATATCGATAGATGTAAAAGCAACATTAAACTTTGGAAAGATTTGGAAAAAGATATGACTCCAATTTATGATATGCCTCTTAAAAGAAGTAATGAGTACGCATCATTTATAATGGATGGAATTGCAAATAATAAAGAAGTTACTATCAATGCTAATGTTATGAATGATAATTTAATTGATAATTTACCAGAAAATTGCTGTGTAGAAGTCCCTGTAATAATTAATTCAAAGGGTTATAAACCTGAAAAGTTTGGTAAATTACCAGAGCAATTAGCTGCTTTAATGCGCACTAATATAAATGTACAAATACTAACTGCTGAAGCTGCTCTAACAAAAAAAAGAGAGCACATATACCATGCTGCAATGCTTGACCCTTTAACAGGTGCAAATCTTACAATTGATGAAATTTATAGCATGACCGATAAGATGATTGAAGCACATGGCAATTATTTACCTCAATTTAATTAATGACTAAATTAACAGTTAAAGATTTATTTGAGAAAAAAGGAAAAGATAAATTAACTGAGTTATATGTAACTAACGCACTAGAAGCATACGCTGCTGAAAAAGCGGGTATAGATATCCAAATTGTATCATTTAAAAAAGAAACACTAAGAACGGGTGTGCCAACAAATAGATGGTTCAGAGATGCTCATATAAAAGATATTAGAGAGGCTGCTCCAAATACTTTTATGATATTTGGTCTTGGTCAACTTTCGTCAACTGAGAAGGCGGTAGAAGCAGCGCTAATTGCAAGAGATAATGGAGCTGATGCTGTTTATTGTGGAAATAGTCCAAAATATATTGAAGCTCTTCGCAAAGAAGGCTTACCCTCTGTAAGTCATATTGGATTAATTCCTTATAAAAGTACTTGGACTGGAGGTTTTAATGCCGTAGGGAAGGACGCTGACTCAGCCTTTAAAGTGTATCAAGATGCTATTGCGTATGACAATGCCGGTGCTATTGGTCTAGAAGTAGAATGTGTACCTGATCGAGTAGCAGAATTAATTACAAAAAAAGTAAATCTTTTAACACTCTCGATGGGTAGTGGTCCAAATTGCGATGTTGAGTTTTTATTTATCCAAGATGTAATTGGAACTAATACTGATCGAATACCTCGTCATGCAAAAGTATTTAAAGATACAAATAAGTCTTATGAAAAACTTTTAGATGATACTGTTGAAGGATTAAAAAACTTCATAAATGATGTAAAAACTAAAAAATTTCCAACATCTTCAAATATTGTTCAAATTAAAGATGAGGAATTTGAAAAATTTTTAAATAAAGTTAGTTAAATTTTTATAGTTAGTAAATCTTCTCCAATTATTGGATCCTTTCCAAAATCTCTTTTGACTGTTTTTTTAAGTTTTGAAATATTAAATCTTGTTGGAACAAAATGAGTTAATACAAGTTTTTTACAATTTGATAATTTTGCAACCTTACCAACTAGATTACTCGTCGTATGGTATTCCTTTACGTTATGTAAAGTTTTTTTAGTTCTAAGTTTTGAAGTCTTATTCATTTCATATTCAATAAATACTTCATGCAAAAGAACGTCTGCGTTTTGAGCATTAACCATTAAGCTCTCACATGGTCTTGTGTCTCCACTAATTGTTAATTTTTTTTTATTATTAAAAAAAGAAAAGCCATATGCAAAAGGAACAGGTTTATGGTCTACTTCAAAATATTTAATTTTTATATCATTAATTTTTATATTACCTTCTTTATTGAACTCATAAACTTTGTATTTGAGGCCTTTTATAGATTTTCTCATTTCATAATTAATTCTCAGTTGACGCTCATCTCTCCAAGCTAAAAATATTTTATCTATAAATTTTTTTGTACCTTTAGGCCCATATATTTTCCAAATTGTATCTCTATCAGAATGCCAAGAAGATATAATGAGTTGGTATAAATCTACGACATGATCAGTATGAAGATGAGTAAGTAATAAAGCATCAATATCAGCAGAAGAATTTCCACTTTGATTTAATCTTTGTGTAACTCCGGAACCACAATCAACTAAAACTTTAGTATTTTTTGTTGATATTAGATTAGATGAACCACACCTTTTATAATCTATTGAAGGACATCCTGTTCCAAGAAGCGTTAGCTTCATTATTCGTCAAGAAATGTTTTTAACTTTCTAGCTCTTGTTGGGTGTTTTAACTTTCTTAAAGCTTTAGCTTCGATTTGCCTTATTCTCTCCCTTGTAACACTAAATTGTTGACCAACTTCTTCTAAAGTATGATCACTATTCATACCTATGCCAAATCTCATTCTTAAAACTCTTTCTTCTCTTGGTGTTAAGGAGGAAAGTATTCTTGTTGTTGTGTCACGTAATGAGCTTTTTACAGCTGCTTCTATAGGTATAAGTGCATTTTTATCTTCAATGAAATCACCAAGAGAACTATCTTCTTCATCTCCTACTGGAGTTTCTAAACTAATTGGTTCTTTAGCAATTTTTAAAACTTTTTTAACTTTATCTAACGGCATATGTAGTCTATCTGCTAATTCGTTGGGAGTTGGCTCTCTTCCTATTTCTGACATTATTTGTCTAGTTGTTCTTACAATTTTATTTATAGTTTCTATCATATGTACCGGTATTCTTATTGTTCTTGCTTGATCTGCTATTGATCTTGTTATGGCTTGTCTAATCCACCATGTAGCATAAGTAGAGAATTTATAACCTCTTCTATACTCAAATTTATCAACTGCTTTCATTAGACCAATATTTCCTTCTTGAATTAGATCTAAAAATTGTAGGCCTCGGTTTGTATATTTTTTTGCTATCGATATAACCAATCTAAGATTGGATTCAATCATTTCTTTTTTTGCTCTATTTGCAGATCTTTCACCTTGTTGAACAGTTCCAACAATTCTTCTAAATTCTGATAATGGTAATTCTGAAGCAGCCTGAATTTCTTTAATCTCTTCAATATTTTTATTAATTTCAATGTGATTTCTATTAATAAATTTCTCCCAATTTTTGTCTTTTGTAGATAGTAGAGATTGTATCCAATTTTTTTCAAAATTAAAATTCAAATATTGTGATATAAAATCTTCTCTTTTAACTCCAGCACTAGTTGCCATACGAAGCATCTTTCCTTCACGAAGTAAAAGTTTTTTGTTTAACTCATATAATGCCTCCATAAGCGCTTCAATTGTAGTAGAATTAAAATGTACAGCCTTCATTGCTCCAATCATTTCTTTTTGGATCTTGAGGTATTTTTTTTCTAATGAGGTAAAAGTTTTTTCATTTTTTTTATCGGCACTTGCTAATTCCTGGCTATGTTTTTGAAGTTTTTTGAATAATTTGTTTATATCATTAAAGTCATTTAAAACTTTAGGCTTTAATTTTTCTTCCATAGCTGCCAATGAAACATTTAAACCCTCTTCATCATCATCATCATCCTGTTGCTGTTCACTATCATTATTATCTTCATCATTATTTTCATTAGTTTTTTCTTTATTTTTTTTTAATTTTTTTTCATCATTACCACTTTCAATGAGTTGAAGTGTATCATCGATTTTAGAATCTGAAATGTCAGACATATCATATGTTGCCTCCAAATCAACGATGTCTCTTAAAAGCATTGTCCCATCTTTTATTGCATCTTTCCAATTAATTATAGATCTTATAGTCATTGGACTTTCACAAATAGCGCCAATCATTTTTTCTCTTCCAGCCTCTATTCTTTTTGCAATAGCTATTTCTCCTTCTCTACTTAATAGCTCTACCGCACCCATGTCACGCAGGTATAATCTTACAGGATCATCAGTTTTTCCAGTTTGTTTTTTTTCTTGATCCTCATTGCCATCTTCAGTTTTTGTGGTTTGTTCTTTAGTTAAAGAAATTAATTCTTTAGCCTCTTCTTCTGTATAGACCTTAATATTATTTGAAGTTATCAAATCTTGAAATTTTTTAATATTTTCATCTAACCTAAACCTTTTAGGAATTGCTTTTTCAATTATTTTTTGAGTATATATTCCATCTAATTTATGCTTATTTATTAGTTTAGTAAAAATTTCTTTTATTTTATTATCAAAACCTGAAATTGCTTTTGGAATTTTTTTTGGTTTATCTTTTTGTAATGATTTAATTAAAGGTTTCTTGGATACTTTTTTTACAACATTTTTTTTTGTTTTTTTAATTTTTGCTTTAGAAATTTTAGAAGATTTAGAAACAGATTTTTTCTTAATTAATTTTTTTTTAGTAGGAGTTTTCTTTTTAGATGAGGTAAGTTTATTATTTACAGTTTTTTTCTTTACAACTTTTTTCTTTTTTTTAACCATAACTTTATTCTAGTAAATCTTCATTGTTGTGAAGATTAAAAGTGATATCCTTTAAATCATCCCATGTCATTGGAGATGAATTAACCTCTATATCATTTAGGCTTTTATTTATTTTTTTCAAATTTGAAAGTCTTGTATTCAAATTATTTATCGATTCTTTAATATCTTTTATGGCTGCCTTGGAGTCATAATCAGAACTGACATAAGGAAAAAGTTGAAATATACTGTTATCCTGAGTTTTTTCATAAATTCCTGATACTTTTTTAGGGAATTTACTTGTATTAATATTATCTTTATCAACATGTAAAAACTCTGATTTGTGAATATAATTTAAGAATTCAGTTTGATTTTCATTTAATAATTCAGAAGCTATCAAGAGCAAATAAATCTCTTGTCTTGAATTCAAATGATTTAAATAAGATGTAAGAAAAGAGTAAATTTGTTTATCTTTTAATGAAATGGTTTTTGGAATAATTTTAATAGATTTTTTTTTACTAGAAAATGATTTTAGTTTTTGAAAAAATAAAGATTTGAACTCATTTTTGTAAAAATATTTTATTTTACTATCTTTGATATTGCTGACTAATTCATCAATATAGTTATCAAAAATAACTTTATTATCAGATTTTTGTAAATCAATTGATTTTGATGATTCCTGAAAAATAAAATCTACAATCGAAAGTGGATTTTTTAAATATGTTGCAAATTTACTTAAAGAATATTCATTTATGTAGGTATCAGGATCATATCCATTTGGCAAAATAACAAATTGCAATAATTTAGAAGGAGTTAGATAAGGTAAAGACATTATAGCGCTTTTAAAAGAAGCTTTTAAACCTGACTGATCTCCATCGAACATTAAAGTTGGTTTATTTACATATTTCCATGATAATGAAAGATGATTATCAGTTAATGAAGTTCCTAAGGGAGCTACAGCTGTTTTAATATTTTTGTCATACAAGCTTATTACATCCATATAACCTTCACATATCAGCATATTTTTTTTTGATCTTATAGTTTGTTTAGCGTTAAAAAGATTATACAAAATATTTCTTTTTTTAAAAAAATCACTTTCAGGTGAATTAATATATTTAGGATTTGAATTATCTAATACTCTTCCACCAAATCCAACAATTTTTCCATATTCATTTGTAATTGGGAACATAAGTCTATTATAAAAAAAATCTCTTTTCTTGTTGTTTTTGTCTAGCTTTACAACATTGCTTTCAAGAAGTTCTTTATCTTCAAAACCTTGTTCTTTTAGAAATTGATAAAGAGTTTGTTTTGAATTAGTAGAAAATCCTAACTTAAAAAATTTAATAGTCTCGTCTGATAAATTTCTTTTATTTAAATATCTTTGACAATCTTTACTTACCTCTAGATTGTTTTGAAACCATTTTGTCGAAATTTCTAAAATTTTATAAATTTTATCATTTTTTTTATTAATATTTGAATCAAAATTATCTACTATTCTAATACCAACTCTTTGAGCTAATTCTTTTACTGCTTCAGGGAATGAAAAATTATAAAGCTCTGTATATATTGTAAATATATCTCCCTTAGCTCCACATCCAAAACAGTAATATGAACCTAAATCATCATTTATCTTGCAAGATGGAGTTTTTTCATCATGAAATGGGCAACAACACCAACTATCCTTTCCTTTTTTTATGACTTTTGTTTTTTTTTCTATTTCTTGTGAAAGAATAATTTTTGATTTTATTAACTCAAGATCATTTTTTGAAAATGACATCAATTGCCCAGTAAAGATTTAGCTATTTTTCCTACTAAGCCCATATCTATTTTTCCAGTATAGTTTTCCTTAATTATTTTCATAAGGGCACCCATTTCTTTGATTGATGAATAATTATTATCTTGAATTATATTCTTTATGATCAATGTTGTTTCATCTTCATCCATTTGTTTTGGTAAAAACATTTCTATTATTTTGATTTCATTTAGTTCCTTTTGAATAAGATCATTCCGATTCGCTTTTTCAAAAGCTTCTATTGAATCTTTTCTTTGTTTTACTAAACTTTGAAGTAAATTTAAAATATCAGAATCGGTCAAAGCGTCTTGCTTACCTCTAAGAGAAATTTCCTTATCTTTAATTGCACTCTTTATTAATCTTAAAGTATTGATGGAATTACTATCTTTTTCTTTGATGGAATTGTTATAATCACTTTCAATTTTATCCTTTAAGCTCATAATTTTTCACTTTCTAATATATTTAATTTAATAATATAATTCTTCTTTTTAATTTCAACTAATCCTTGACTACATTGTTATAAATGCATACTAACTATCATTTTGCTTCATCTAAATATAATGGAAGTTTTAAAAAAAGAACCACATATACACAATAAAACTGCAGCTCTTGTATTAGAAAATGGTGAAATTTTATGGGGTTATGGATTAGGAGAGAAAAAGGCTGCCGTAGGTGAGCTTTGTTTTAATACCTCCCAAACAGGCTATCAAGAAGCATTATCTGATCCCTCATATACAAAACAAATCATTACATTTACTTTTCCACATGTTGGAATTGTAGGTACAAATCAAGAAGATCAAGAGTCAAAAAAAATCTATGCTGATGGTTGTGTAATAAATCAGCCATTATCAGAGTATTCAAATTGGAGAGCAGAAAATGACTTAAATTCATTTTTTTTAAAAAACAAAATTCCATGTATTTTTGGAATTGATACTAGATACTTAACTAAGAAATTATCTGTTGAGGGAGCTAAGAAGGCCGCGATTATTCACTTTGGAGAAAGTGAAAATAAAATTGAAAAACTTAAAACTCAAATAAATGAGTGGAAAGGTCTTCAAAATTTAGATTTGGCGGGAATAGTATCAACAGAGCAAAACTATAATTGGAAAAAAGGAATATGGAAAAGTAATAAATCAATTAAAAACCAATTTAAATATAATGTCACTTGCTTAGACTTTGGTATCAAAAATAACATTTTAAGAAATCTAAATGAATTTAATCTTAACCCAACTGTATTAAACTTATTTTCTAGCTACGAAGAAATAATAGAAACTAATCCTTCAGGAATTTTTTTATCAAACGGCCCTGGTGATCCTTATGCCACAGGTAGTAAAATAGTTGATGTGATTAAAAAATTAATTGATGATAATATTCCAATATTTGGAATATGTTTAGGGCATCAAATTTTAGGATTAGCATTGAATGCAAGGACTAAAAAAATGTTTCAAGGTCATAGAGGTTCAAACCATCCTGTCAAAAATCTTACAACAGGCATTGTTGAAATTACTTCACAAAATCATGGCTTTGAAGTTGATAGGAATAGTTTTGGCAAAGATATAATTGAAACTCATGTTTCACTATTTGACGGGACTAATGAAGGTTTGAGACATAAGCATTTGCCGGTATTTAGTGTTCAGTATCATCCAGAGGCGTCCCCTGGTCCACATGATAGTCATTATTTGTTTGAAGAATTTTATAAACTTATTGAGAAAAATGCCAAAAAGAACTGATATAAATAAAATATTAATAGTAGGTGCAGGTCCTATAGTTATTGGTCAAGCTTGTGAATTTGATTACTCTGGTGCTCAGGCATGTAAGTCTCTCAAAGATGAAGGTTACAAAATTGTATTAATTAATTCAAATCCTGCAACAATAATGACTGATCCAGAATTAGCTGATCAAACTTATATTGAACCTATAACTAAAGAATTTGTAGAAAAAATAATCGAAATCGAAAAACCAGATGCTCTTCTCCCAACTATGGGAGGGCAAACTGCTTTAAACGTTTCAATGGAACTTTTTAATAATCATATACTTGAAAAACACGGAGTAAAAATGATTGGAGCTAATCCAACAGCAATAGAATTAGCTGAGGATAGACAAAAATTTAAAGATGCCATGAAAGAAATTGGTTTAAGCTGTCCTAAAAGTTACGTGGTTAATACTATTGAAGAGTCAAAAAGAGTAAAAAATGAATTAAATTTACCCCTTGTCATAAGGCCAAGTTTTACACTTGGAGGTACCGGAGGTGGTGTTGCTTATGATGATGAGGGCTTTATTGATTTATGTAATAGGGGTTTAAATGCTAGCCCAACAAATCAGATACTTATTGAAAAATCTGTTTCAGGTTGGAAAGAATTTGAGATGGAAGTTGTTAGAGATAACAAAGATAATTGTATTATTGTTTGCTCAATTGAAAATGTTGATCCAATGGGTGTTCATACTGGAGATAGCATTACAGTAGCTCCATCCTTAACATTAACTGATAAAGAATATCAAGTTTTAAGGAATGCTAGCATTAAGGTTCTTAGAAAAATAGGTGTTGATACTGGTGGCTCAAATGTTCAATTTGCAATAAATCCTGAAGATGGAGAAATCAATGTCATTGAAATGAATCCAAGAGTTAGTAGATCTTCTGCGTTAGCATCAAAAGCTACAGGTTTTCCAATAGCAAAAATTGCTGCAAAATTAGCCGTAGGTTATACTTTAGATGAACTTGAAAATGACATTACTACGACAACACCAGCAAGTTTTGAGCCAACTATTGATTATGTTGTAACTAAAATTCCAAGATTTACTTTTGAAAAATTTGTTGGCGCTAATTCTGACTTAACGACATCCATGAAATCAGTTGGTGAGGCAATGAGTATAGGTAGATCTTTTAATGAATCAATCCAAAAAGGGTTTAATTCTCTTGAGTACGGTCTAACTGGTTTTGATAAACCAAAACTTAGCTCAAATGATAAAAATACAATTCTGAATGAACTTAAAATACAATCTTCGCAACGCTTGTTAGTTGTAGGTGAGGCCCTAAGGATTGGATTAACAGTTGATGAAATAAATCAAACTACAAAATATGATAAATGGTTTTTATATCAAATTAAAACAATAATTGATTTTGAAAAAATCTTAAAAGAAAAAGGCCTCAACAAAGATATAATATTATATGCTAAAAAAATAGGCTTCTCGGATAGTAAAATCTCATCAATATTAAGTATTAAAGAAAACGAATTAAGAAAATTTAGAACTAATAATGATATTAATCCTGTCTTCAGACTAGTTGATACTTGTGCAGGTGAATTTAGTTCTAAAACTCCATATCTTTATTCTACTTACGATTGGGATTTTGAAAATACTAAATTCTGTGAAGCAAATCCTACATCAAAAGACAAAGTAATAATTCTTGGAGGTGGCCCTAATAGAATAGGTCAAGGCATTGAATTTGATTATTGCTGTGTACATGCTGTCTATGCATTGAAAGAAAAGGGCATTGAAACAATAATGATAAATTGTAATCCAGAAACAGTTTCAACTGACTATGATACTGCTGATAGACTTTATTTTGAACCACTTTCAGCTGAAAGTGTTATTGAAATTTACAATAAAGAAAAAAGTAATGGAAATGTTCTTGGTGTGTTAGTTCAATTTGGAGGCCAGACTCCTTTAAAAATTGCAAAAGAATTAGAAGAAGCTGGAATAAAAGTTATAGGAACTTCAACTGAAGCAATAGATTTAGCTGAAGATAGAGATAGATTCAGTGAAATATTAATGAAACTAAAAATTGCTCAACCAAAAAATGCTTTTGCAAATACGGTGGCTCAAACTTTAGAAAAAGCTGAAGAAATTGGATATCCTGTTTTAGTTAGACCCTCATATGTACTTGGAGGAAGAGCTATGCAAATCGCATATGATAAAGATAATTTAGAATCATTTTCTAATGAGGCTCTTGAAGTCTCTTCAAATAATATAATTTTAATTGATGAGTATCTTGAGAATGCGAAAGAAATAGATGTAGACATAATTAGAGATAAAAATGGAGAAATATATGTAGCTGGGATTATGGAACACATAGAAGAGGCAGGAATTCACTCTGGAGATAGTGCCTGTTCCTTACCCCCATATTCAGTTAGTAAAGAAACTCAGAATAAAATAATTGAATGGGTATCAAAAATTGCGAATGAAATTAATGTTGTTGGATTAATGAATACTCAATTAGCAATTAAAGATAAAAAAATATATGTTTTAGAAGTAAACCCAAGAGCCAGCAGGACTGTACCATTTGTAGCAAAATCAAAAGGTATTCCAGTCGCAAAAATTGCAGCAAAAGTTATGGTCGGGGAAAATCTGAATTCAATTTTGAATGATTATAAAATTAATGAATTAAAAAACTTTAACGTAAAAGAATCTGTTTTTCCTTTCAATAAATTTGATGGAGTTGATCTAATATTAGGTCCTGAAATGAAATCCACCGGAGAAGTTATGGGAATAGATGAAACCTTTTTATCTTCCTATATAAAAAGTCAAATAGCTTGTGGTAATATTCTTCCATCTAAAGGGACAGTTTTTATCTCAATAGATAATGATAATAAAAAGTTCATTATTGAGATAGCACAAAAGTTAAAAGAATTAGATTTTAATTTACTTGCAACTAAAGGGACTGCTGAATACTTAAATACTAACAACATTAAGACAAAAATAGTAAATAAAGTAAAAGAAGGTAATCCTCATGTAGTTGACTCATTAATTAATAATGAAATTCAGCTAGTAATTAATACAACAAAAACTCAATCATCTATTAGAGATAGCTATAGTATTAGAAGGACATCCTTAATGTATAATATTCCATATTACACGACAATAGCTGGAGCAAAAGTTGCTGTAGATGCTATTGAACATATGAAAACTCAAGAATTCACAATAAAAAGTCTTCAAACTATAAATTAATTTTATTGACTATAAAAAGTAAATAAATCATCATGACTTGATGAATAAAATTCCTATGACTAATGAGGGTTATACAAGATTACAAGATGAATTAAAAAAATTAACATCTGAGGATAGACCAAAAATAATTGAAGCAATAGCTGAGGCTAGAAGTCATGGTGATCTGTCTGAAAATGCAGAATATCAATATGCTAAAGAACAACAAAGTTTAATAGAAGGTAGAATTATAGATTTGGAAAGCGCTATTAGTAAAGCAGAGGTAATAGATGTAAAATCAGTTGCAGGTGATGATATAAAATTTGGTGCAACTGTTGAAATAGAAGATGATGAAAGTGGAGAAAAACAAGAGTATCAAATTGTTGGAGAATACGAATCTGATATTGAAAATAAAAAACTTTCTATTACAAGTCCTTTAGCAAGAGGTCTAATTGGCAAAACAGAAGAAGATAATGTTGAAATCAATAGTCCCAAAGGTTTAAAAAGTTATACAATATTATCAGTAAAATACATTTGAATATAGACAATCCTAAAATTTGGTCATTAACTGATGGTTCACAAGGAATGATAAGTCAGACTAAAGGTTTAGCAAATGAATTGAGTGTAAATATAAAGGAAATTAAAACTGAAATAATTTTTCCTTGGAATAAATTACAGCCTGGGATACTTCCTATTTTTAGTTGGTTATTTAAAAATAAGTTACCAATAGATGAGATACCTGATTTAGTTATCAGTTGTGGAAGAAAAAGTGTTTACCTATCAATCTATCTTAAAAAAAAATATCCAAATATTATTAATATTCATATTCAAAATCCAAAAATTTCTTCAAAAAACTTTTCCTATATTATAGCTCCAAATCATGATGGTTTATATGGTGACAATATAATTAATTCTTGCGGTGCAATACATCCTTTTAAACAATTTAATAATTTGAAAAATCATTACAAAATCAATACAAAAAATTTGATCACATGTATTATTGGAGGTGAAAATAATCACTATAATTTCGCAAAAGAAAATACTTTAGATCTTTGTAGAAGAATAAAAAAATTAAAGTCTCATAATAATGAAATTTTAGTTCTTACCTCGAGAAGAACTAATAAAGAAATTATGCATATTTTGAAAAAAGAATTGAGCACTATATCTACATTATGGCTTGGAGAAGGAGAGAATCCATACGAATTTGCTATTTATAATTCCAGTTATTTTATTATAACTTCTGACTCAACCTCTATGATTTCTGAAGCAAGTATATCTGGTAAGCCAATTTATGTTTATCAATTACCAATGAAGAGAAAAAGTAAAAGATTTATAAGATTCCATGAAGAATTTAAAAAAATGAATATAACAAGAGATTTTAATACTTTAGATAAATTAGAAAATTGGACATATACGAAACTAGAGGAAAGCAAAAGAATTGCTGGAATTATAAAAAAAAGAATTATAGAAAGGAAAAATGAATCTTGAGAACTTAACTCATGCAGATTTTCCCTTTAATCACTGGGTATTTAGTAATTGTTTAGAAGAAGGCGCATTAGATGAAATTTCCTATAGTAATATTCCATCAGGAGACAGAATGTACGATGGGACAAGAGCTGCCGATCATACAGGACAGGGAGTTGATGGTAAATTAAGACTTTTTATAACAAAAAATAATTATCAAAATTTTCCATTTCTAACGAAATTAATTCAGTCTTTACAAAGCAAAGAAATGGTAAATAAAATATCGAAAATAATTCATAAAGATTTATCAAATTCATACGTAAGATTAGAAGTAATTGGAGATAAAAAAGGATTTTGGTTAAAACCACACAAAGATATTTCAGAAAAATTAATGACTATGATGGTTTGGGCGAACCCATATAATGAAGCGTCAAATTTGGGTACCGACCTATATGATAAAAATTTTAAATTAGTTAAAACAATTAAATATGTTCATAATAGTGGTTATTTTTTTTCTTCAGGGGATGATACTTGGCATGGACTTGAATTAAAAGAAATTCAAAAAGAAAGAAGATGTATTCAAATAAATTATGTTACTTTTAATACAGATTGGCCAGTTGAAAAAAGTGCTTAAATTATTAATTTAATTATATGACTGAAAAAATAGAAAATGATGTCTTAATTATTGGCTCTGGACCAGCAGGCTATACTGCTGCAATCTATGCAGCAAGAGCAAATTTAAAACCACATTTAGTTTCAGGTTTAGAACCAGGAGGTCAGCTAACCATCACTACGGATGTAGAAAACTATCCAGGATTTGAAAATGTAATTCAGGGTCCTTGGCTTATGGAACAAATGAAAGAACAAG
This sequence comes from uncultured Alphaproteobacteria bacterium, assembly GCA_902541215.1. Classification (GTDB taxonomy): domain Bacteria; phylum Pseudomonadota; class Alphaproteobacteria; order HIMB59; genus CACPNW01. Next base: position 28,693 of record CACBPV010000001.1, read on the forward strand.
CAGTAAAAGTAGGAACTATCTTTCATAATGATATTGTAACTTCAGTTGATTTTGAAAAAAATCCATTTACTTCCAAAACTGAGTCAGGCAAAGAATTTGTGTCCAAATCGATAATTATTGCAACAGGTGCTCAGGCTAGATGGCTGAACTTGGAAAGTGAAAAAAAATTTAAAGGATTTGGTATTTCTGCTTGTGCAACTTGTGATGGGTTTTTCTTCAAAGATCAGCAAGTAGCAGTGATTGGTGGAGGTAATAGTGCAGTAGAAGAAGCAATGTTTTTGACAAAATTTGCTTCAAAGGTTTTGTTAATCCATAGAAGAGATAGTTTACGAGCTGAAAAAATTTTACAAGAAAGACTGTTTAATAATAAAAAAATTGAAGTAATTTGGAATAGTAAAGTTTCTGAGTTCGTTGGAGAAGAAAATCCAAATACATTAAAAAAAATTATTTTAGAGAACACATTAGATAACACCAAAACAACTATAGATGTAAATGGTGCTTTTATAGCTATAGGACATGATCCAGCTACTTCACTTTTTATTGATAAGTTAAAAATGGACAAGGAAAATTATATAATTACTAAACCTGATAGTACTGAGACAAGTATTAAGGGAGTTTTTGCTGCAGGAGATGTAAAAGATAAAATTTATAGACAGGCTGTAACTGCTGCTGGTATGGGCTGTATGGCTGCTTTAGAGGCTGAAAAATATATAGCGGAGAGTTAATTAACCCTGTCTGGCTTTCATTCTGGGATTTTTCTTATTAATTACATAAATCCTACCTTTTCTACGAACAATTTTACAATCCTTATCTCTAGTTTTGGCAGTTTTTAATGAACATTTAACTTTCATAGAAAGCGCTTTAAATTCTGGGATTTGTTTTGTCAAACATATATTGTCTTAATTAATATGAGAAAATTATCTTATCCTGGAAGATCTAATGTTTTAGCTCAAAATGGTATGGTGGCAACATCAAATCCATTAAGTTCCATAGTGGCTATTGATGTACTTCAAAAAGGTGGAAATGCTGTTGATGCTGCTATCGCGGCTTCAGCTGTTCAAGCTGTAGTATGTCCAAGCGCAACAGGAATTGGTGGGGATTGTTTTGCAATTATTTCGATGAATGGGAAAAAACCAGTTGCTGTAAACGGGTCTGGGATTGCTCCTAAAGAAGCAAATTTAAAGTTTTATAAAGATAATAAAATAAAAAATATTGGTTTAATGAGTCCGCATTCAGTCACTATTCCTGGAGCAGTTCATGCATGGTGTTCTATGCATGAAAAATTTGGAAGAATTGATTTTAATGAAGTTTTAAGTGGTGCAGAAAATTTTGCTAGAAATGGATTTCCTGTTCATGAAGTTGAAGCTATTGCATGGAAAAAAAATGAAAAAAAACTTAAAAAAAATTCTAATTCTAAAAGATTATTTTTAAATCAAAATCTCAGTTATAATTATGGTGAAGTTTTTAAGAATATTCCTTTGGCAAAAACTTTAAGAGTTATATCAAAAAATAAAATTAAAGGATTTTATCAAAGTGAAATAACTAAGGACATGGTTAAGACACTAAATAAACTAGGTGGATTGCATACAGAAGAAGATTTCTATAATCAAGAAACGCTATTTTCAAAAACAATAACAAATTCATATAGAAATTTTAAAATACATCAATGTCCCTTAAATAGTCCCGGATTAGTTGTTTTGATGATGATGGCAATGATTGAGAAATTAAATATCAAAAAATACCATCCTTCAAGTTTTGAAAGATACCATCTTCAAGCTGAAATTTCAAAAATATGTTTTGAGGTTAAGGAAACAATATTTGGTGATCCTAATTTTAACAATATAAATATAAAAGATTATTTAAGTAATGAATTTATAAGCTCTTTATGCTCTAGAATAAATAAAAATAAAATTTATACTTCAAAAAAAGGCTATGTAACTTCTCACCCTGAAACAATATATTTAAGTGTTGTAGATAGAGATTTGAATTCAGTATCATTTATTAATTCAATATGTCATGGTTTTGGAAGTGGAATTACAAGCAATAAAACAGGAATTCTGTTTCAAAATAGAGGCGTGAATTTCAGATTAGAAGATGGTCACCCCAACTCAATTGATAGTCATAAAAGACCACTTCATACAATAATTCCTGGTCTAATAACTAATAAGAATGATGAGACTCTGTATTCTTATGGAGTTATGGGAGGACAATATCAACCAATTGGTCAGTCTCATTTGATTCAAAATATAATCGACTATAACATGACAGTACAAGAAGGCTTGGATTTACCTAGAGCATTTGCACTAAATGGTCTCTTAAATGTTGAGAATGCATTAGATGATAAAATTGTAAACAAATTAAAGAATATTGGTCATAAAATTAAAATAAATAAAAATGCTATTGGTGGTGGTCAATGTATAAAAATAGATAGAAAAAATGGAGTGTTTATTGGTGGGTCAGATCCACGAAAGGATGGTATGGCAATAGGTTACTAACCTACACTTTCCCAAAAGTGTCATTATACTGATTATTTACTCTAACAAATGTAGTACACTTACTAAGCTGCTTCAATGATGAAGCGCCTACGTATGTGCAACTACTTCGAACACCTCCTAAAATATCTCTAATTGTACTATCTAGAGAATTCTTCATTTGTATTTTAACTTTTTTACCTTCAGATGAACGATAATTTGCAAGACCACCATAATGCTTCTCATTTGCTTCTTCAGAACTTGATCCATAAAACTCGATAAATTTACTTCCGTTTTCCTCAAATATATGACCACCACCTTCCTTATGACCTGCTAACATACCGCCAAGCATAACAAAATCTGCACCAGCACCAAATCCTTTTGCAACATCACCAGGACAAGTACAGCCTCCATCAGCAATAATATGTGCTCCTAATCCATGAGCTGCATCAGCGCATTCCATAACAGCACTTAATTGTGGATAGCCTACTCCTGTTTGAATTCTAGTTGTACATACACTTCCAGGACCAATACCAACTTTAACAATATCCGCCCCACTTAATACTAATTCCTGAGTCATATCCGCAGTAACAACATTACCTGCAATAATAGTTTTTTTTGGATATTTTTTTCTTACTTCTGAAACAAAATTACTAAAATTTTCTGAATAACCATTTGCAACATCAATACAGATAAATTTAAATTTTGGATATTTTTTTAGAATTGAATTTAACCTATTGTAACTGTCATTACTTGTACCGCAACTAAGAGCAATTGAATCAAAGAAAATATTTTTTTTGTAAATAGTTCCTATTTGATTAATGTCATGCTGTTTTGTTAAAGCAGTCATTAGTTTGTGAGAGCTTAGTTTTTTTGCAACATCTATTTCACCAACACCATCCATATTAGAGGCTATTATCGGAATTCCTTTCCATGACGATCTTGAGTGTTTAAAAGTATATTTTCTATTTAAATCAACATCTTTCCTACTTTTTAAAGTACTTCTCTTTGGTCTAAAAAGGACATCTGAGTAGTCAAGTTTAATTTCTTCTTCGATTCTCATAAATACATTCGCATATTTGTATTAAATAATTTAGAAATTAAAACAAATATAAATTGTTATCTATGAACTTAAATACGTTAATAAATGCAAATAAAAGAAAGTTTGATATTAATTTTAAAAAACTTTTAAAAAATAAGCTAGACAAATCAAGTTTATCAAAAGCAATCTTTTATGGCTCTATGAATGGAGGAAAAAGAATAAGGCCATTTTTGGTAATGGAGTCTGCAAAAATAGCAAAAATTTCATCAAATGATGCCTTTATCATAGCCTCATGTATTGAATGTATACATTCGTACTCCTTAATTCACGATGATTTACCATCAATGGATGATGATGATTACAGAAGAGGTAAATTAAGTACTCATAAAAAATTTAATGAAGCTACTGCAATATTAGCTGGTGATGCTTTACATGATTTAGCATTTGAATTGATCTCAGGTAATTTTAAAAATAAAAATGTTATTTCTAGATTAAATTTAATAAATTATCTTTCTTTGTGTATTGGACATAAAGGATTAGCTCTTGGTCAAGCTTTAGATTTAGAATATGAAAATAAAAAGTTATCTAAAAATAAAATTTTAGATATGTATTCTAGAAAAACCGGCAAGTTATTTGAATTCTCTTTTTCTGCACCTTTTATATTAAAAAATAAAAGTAAAATAGATATTCAATTTGCAAAAGATTATGGAATGTTATTTGGTTTAATATTTCAAATTATAGATGACTTAATCGATGAAATTGGAACTTTTAAGAAAATTGGAAAAACACCAGGTAAAGATATTGCGCAAGGTAAAAGTACTTTGCTAAAATTGATTGGTGAAAAACAAATTACTGATTTTTGTAAGAATGAGATTAATAATTTTACAAAAAAACATAAAAAGAAACTAAACCAAAATCCAATACTTATAAAATTGCTTGAATTTGGAATGAAAAGAATTCTTTAATAATGAACAATTTTTTTTGCAATATATAGACCTGTTGTAGCTGAAAGAGCTGTTAGTGAGCCTCCCCAAAACATGTCCACAAAAGTGACAGTTGGTGACCAACCTTTTACAACAGCCATATTTGTCAAGTTATACGTTCCGTATGCGACTAAGCCAAATATAAAACCCGTATAAACTGTTTTAAATATACTTTCAGAGTCCATACATGGCTGAATGACTACTAACGCCATCCCAAATACGTATAATATGTAAAAAAGAGCGGCTGCCCAAAGAACGGGTTTATCAGCAGGCCCAATAATCAAATCACCGAGTAAAGGTCTATAAAAGGATTTTGTTGCGAAACTAAGCCATATTACATCAATAATCAAAAAGATTATTGAGGCTAAAAGAGTAGCGACAAGAAAGCATTTAATCATATTACTTAAATATATCATATTATTAAATTTCAAGAATATTTATATAAATTTCTATGGTGGGTGTGACAGGGATTGAACCTGTGACCCCTGCCGTGTCGAGGCAGTGCTCTACCGCTGAGCTACACACCCAAGTAATATTTTTATTTAGATATAGTATTTTAAAATATAATGACTTTTAAAGCTAAAGCAATAATTGAAAGCTTGTATAAATTTTTAAATTTTACTTAATTTAACCTTTTTTAATCATTAATTAAGTAAATAAATTATAAACATATTGATCAATTTTTTATTAAATAATATTCAGGATTTAGAATTATTCATACAATTGGTTATTGAAATTAGGAGATAAATGAAAGTAAAAAAAAATAATTTTACAGAAAATGAAATCTCTAAAGCTCTAAAAATTTATAATTATTTTATTGAAAATTCATTCTCTAATTTTGAAGAAAAAAAATTATCTAAATCAAAATTTAATTTATTATTTAATCAAGTAAAAAAAAATAAGTTACCATTTATTTTAGCAATTGAAGCAAATGAAGTTATTGGATTAGCATTTGTAAATAAATTTAGAAATAAAAGTGGTTATAGATTTTCATATGAACATTCAATCTATGTAAATCCAGATTACATTAATAATGGTTATGGTAATAAAATATTAAAAGAACTTGTTAAAATATGTAAAAAAATTACAAAAATTAAAAATTTAATAGCAGTGATTGGTGGAAAAAATAATTTTGCTTCTATAAAAATACATAAAAATAACGGATTTCAATATATTGGAACTATAAAAAAAGCTGGTTTTAAAAAAAATAAGTGGGTTGATTCAATTTATATGCAAAAAAGATTATGAAAAAAGTAAACACTAATAATTTTAAAAAAACACTCAGTAAGTTTTCGACTGGAATTACTGTTGTATGTGTTAACAATAATAATTCAATATATGGGAAAACTGTTAATTCATTTAACTCTCTATCTCTAAACCCTCCTATGGTTTTGTTTTCTTTGGGTAATTACTCGTCTTCAATAAAGCAGTTTTCAAAAACTAAATTTTTATCAATAAATATTTTATCTAGCAAACAAAAAGAATTATCTGATAATTTTGCTTCAACTTCACCTAATTTAGAAAATATAAAATTTCTTAAAGGAAAAAATAAAACGGCAATTATACCAAATTGCATAGCAAATCTTGAGTGTAAACTAATAGATAAAATCAAAAAAGGTGATCACATAATTTTTATATGTAAGATATTAGAACTACAATCTAACGATAAATTGAAACCACTAGTATATTTTAATTCAAAATATTTTTAAGTGTTTAGAATTTTAAGAAATCTAATTTTAATTTCTTTAATATTTTCAGGATATTATCTGTTTATTTCTGAATTTTTTTACTTATCAGAGAATAAATTTTTAGAAATAGAGATTGTAAAAAATGAAATAGTAGAAAATAAAAAAGAAATAATTCAAGAAAAAAAAGAGGAAGTAGCCTTACCTAATACAAAAAAAAGTATTGATAAAGTGCAATATGTTGTGAAAAAAATTAAAATTTTACAAGGTGATACTTTTGTTTCTATTTTAGAAAGCTTAAACTTTGAACAGGAAAATATTTACGAAATTATAAGTAAGATAGAAAACTTATATGATTTAAAGAAAATCAAAACTGGAGAAATTATAAGTGTTTTTGAAAATAGTTTTGGAGAAATAAAAAAAATTGAATTTTTTAAGAACAGTGAGACAATTATCTCAGTTGATTTAGATAAAGAAATAAATTTAAATATAAGAGAATTAACTAAGGATTCATTCATTGAATCAAAAGAATATACAATTACAGAATCATTATTTTCAGACGGTATTAAAAATGGTCTATCACCTGATATTTTAGTTAAAATAATCAGCCTTTTTAGTTTTGATCTGGATTTTCAAAGAGATATTAGAGTCGATACTGTTGTTTCTATATCCTATGAATTTGATGAAATAATTGAAACGGGTAGATTAGAATATAATGATATTAAATATGCTTCGATAATAATTGATGGGAAACAATTAGAATATTTTAAGTTTATAACAGATGATGGTTATATTGATTATTTTAACAGAGAGGGCAAAAATGTTAAAAAATCAATATTAAAGACACCTTTAGACGGCGCAAGAATTTCATCAAATTTTGGAATGCGTAAACATCCTATCTCAGGTTTTAATAAAATGCATAAAGGTGTTGATTTTGCTGCGCCTACTGGAACACCAATTTATGCTGGAGGGAATGGAATTGTTGAATACGTTGGAAGAAATGGAGGGTATGGAAAATATATTCGTATAAGGCATAATAACGGATATAAAACGGCATATGCACATTTATCGAATTACAAGAAAGGTATTTCTAAAGGAGTAAGAGTTAACCAAGGTGAAGTTATAGGCTATGTAGGGAGTACAGGAAATTCTACAGGACCTCATCTTCATTATGAAATTATTTATCAGAATAAACATATTAATCCTTTAAAACTAAAACTTCCTTCTGGAAAAATACTTGAAGGTAAAGAATTAGAAAGCTTTAAAAAGGAGTATAAAAAAATATACGCAGATCATTTAAGTATGTTGTACGAATAACTATTTAGTTGATCTTGTTCTTTTTTCTTTAGATGGTTCAGCTATAAATGGAATAGATTCAATAGAGTCATCTTCTGACTTATCATTATCATTTACTTCGTTAGTTTCATTATCAGTTTCTACAGTTTGTTCATTTGATGTAATTTGTTTTTGATCATCCAAAATTGTATTTTCTTCAATATTGATACCTAGCTCAACCATTATTCTGTAGTAGTGATCAGTAAATTGATAATAGTATTCAGATTGAATTCTATCACCTGATCTCGATGCTTCTTTAGCAAGTTTTAAATATTTGTTATATTGCTGCGATACATTCCCTCTATTTCTATTATTGAAATTTTTGTACCCACCTGGTCTCTTAAAACTGGTTCTTCTATTACTTTTATAAGCGGTTCTACCGTTTTTTTTATACATAATGTTTGGAAATTAAAAATTTTATTAAATTATTAATCTTTTTTATTATTTATACAGTTCATTTAATTTATTTCAACTCATATCTTTGAAAAACTAAGGATTCTCTCAATTCCTTGTAAATCAGGAATGATATTAGTTAAATGTAGTCCTGAATTTTGAAAAATTTCTTCACAATAGTGTCGTTGATTAATGCCAATTTCACATACAAAGTAGGCTTTTTTATTCATTAAATTTTGAAGAGTATTTGAATATTCTCTGTAAAATTTCAATCCATCATCTCCTCCAACTAAAGCCATTTTAGGTTCAAATTTTTTTACTTCTGGATCTGTCTTATTAAACTGGTCGTTTGTTAAGTATGGCGGATTAGATACAATCAAATCGAACTTTGAATTAATACTTTTAAAATCAATAAGCTTAAGTTGAATTTGATTATCGCAATTATGTATTTTTAAGTTTCTTGCTGCTACCTCTAATGCTTCTTGTGAAATATCTATAGCTGTAATAGAAGCATTTTTAAATTCCTTTGCGAGTGATATTGCAATACAACCGGATCCGGTACCAATATCTAATATTTTTAATTTAAGATTTTTATTCTTATAAATATTTAAAACTTGCTCAATTATTAATTCTGTTTCGGGACGAGGATCTAATACATAATTATTTACGTAAAAATCATTTTTCCAAAAAGATTTATTCTTAATAATTTTAGCTATTGGTTGTCTATTAATTCTTTTTTGAAGATAATTTTTAAATTTAACAATATCAATATTGTCTTCATTTAGATTACTTAAAATAATTTCATCGTTTTTCTTTGAAGCATATTTTAGTAAAACTCTTAGATCTAGTTCTGGATTATTAATATTATTTTGTTTTAATTTAATTAAACTCTCTTTGATTAAATTATTCATTTTTCATATTTGCTAACTTTGTACTCTCTTCTTCAGCAATTAAAGGATTTATCAACTCATCTATTTTACCCTCAAGTATTTCTGACAGATTATACAATGTAAGATTTATTCTATGATCAGAAACCCTTCCTTGAGGAAAATTATAGGTTCTTATTCTTTCAGATCTATCTCCAGAACCTACTTGATTTTTTCTTTGCTCAGATCTTTCTTTATTTTTTTCTTGTATTTGGTTGTCTAGTAATCTTGATCGTAAAATCTTTAAAGCTTTTGCTTTATTTTTATGTTGAGATTTTTCATCTTGTTGAGAAACTACTATACCTGTTGGAATGTGTGTAATTCTTACGGCACTATCTGTTGTGTTGACAGATTGTCCTCCCGGTCCACTTGATCTAAAAACATCAATTCTTAAATCTTTATCAAGAACTTCAATATCAACTTCTTCAGCTTCAGGTAGAACTGCTACAGTAGCGGCTGATGTATGTACTCTTCCACTACTTTCAGTTGTTGGAACTCTTTGCACTCTATGAACACCCGATTCGAATTTTAGTTTTGAAAAAACATTAAATCCTGAAATATTACAAATAGCTTCCTTTACTCCTTTTAAACCCGTTTCTGATATTGATAAAATATCAAATTTCCATGAATTTAAATCGGCATATCTCTGATACATATTTAATAAATCAGATGCAAAAAGAGATGCTTCATCACCTCCGGTACCAGCTCTGATTTCTAAAATTGAATTTTTAGAGTCATTTTCATCTTTTGGTATTAGTAATTTTAATAATTCCTGTTCAAGATCTTTGATTTGATTTTTTTTTTCAATGAGTTCCGTTTCAGCTATCTTTATAATTTCTAAATCATTATCTTTTACTAACTCATTAAGATCTAACATATCTTTTTGTAAATAGTTGTATTCTTGAATTTTTTCTACAATTGGTCGAAGCTCTGAATATTCTCTATTTAATTTAATTAATTCATTTGAGTCAATATCACTCATATTGTTTAATGAATTTTCAATCAATTCAAATTTTTCTAAAATTATTGTAAATTGTTTATCTAGATTTATCATTCAAATGATTAAATATTTGACTAAGCTTTAATTCTTTTTGTTCACCAGTCATTAAATTTTTAATAGTAAAAAAATTACCTTTAAACTCATTTTCTCCAATAATAATTATATATGAGGCTGAAGATGTATTAGCTTTTGTGAATGATTTTTTTAAATTGTATTTATAATTCCAGTAATATGAAATGCTATTTTCAGATAAATATTTTTGTAGATGAAGAAAATAATCTTTAAATTTTTCATCTGTTATCGCAATATGAATAGTTGAGTTTATTTTTTTTTCATACTCCATTAATAATGAAATTCTTTCAATACCGGCAGCCCATCCAATACCAGGTATATCAGGTCCTCCTAATACTTTTATTAAACCATCATATCTTCCACCACCTAGTAATGTATCTTGACTTCCTAAATCATTTGATTTGTATTCAAATACTGTATTACAATAATAATCAAGACCTCTAACTAGATTAGCATTTTCTTCAAAATTAATTTCCAATATATTTAATGATCTTTTAAGCTCTTCGTAGTGCTTTTTAGCTTCATCAGTTAAATATTCATATATTTTAGGTGAAGAAAGTGAAATTTCTACATCTGCCTCATTTTTTGAATCTAATATTCTTAATGGGTTAGTGTCAATTTTTTTAATACTTTCTTCTGATAGTTTTTTTTTATGTGTATTAAAATATTTTGTAAGACTTTTTTTAAAATCAATTAAGGTTTTTTTATCTCCTAATGAATTAATATGAAGTTTTATTTTAGATTTTGGTAACAGTTCGTTTAAAATATTATTTGAAAGTGAAATTAACTCAACATCAGCAAGAAAATCTCTAGTTCCAAGTATTTCAAAATTAATTTGATTAAATTGTCTATATCTACCCTTTTGAGGCCTTTCCCTTCTAAACATTGGGCCAATTCCAAAAATTTTTAATGGAAGATCATTTAAGAGATTATTAGTAATAGCCGCTCTTATCATAGACGTTGTGTACTCAGGGCGTAATGTTAAAAATTCATTATTTCGATCTTCAAATGAATACATTTCTTTCAAGACAACATCAGAATGTTCGCCAAGAGGTTTTTTAAATAAATCACTAAATTCAAAAATTGGTGTCATGATTTCTTTATATTCTTTTAAGTTAGCATTTTTAGATACAATATTAGAAATACGGTTAAATTTATCTATTTCTTCTCCAAATATATCATGAGTGCCTCTTACTGATCTTAATTTCATATTAGTTACTTAGTTCTATTTCTTTAGTTTTTTTTCTAATGAGATCTTCAAGATAATTTTCTAAATCAACATTTTTTACAACATTATTTTTTTTACCATCAAGATAAATCATATGTGTATCATTTCCACCACCAGTTATTCCAATATTTGTCATAGTTGCCTCACCTGGACCATTAACTACACATCCAATTATTGAGACTGTTATAGGTGTGGATATATCATCTAATTTTTTTTCTAAATTTTTTACTGTTTTAATTACTTCGAATTGTTGTCTAGCACATGATGGACATGAGATAATTTTTACACCTCTATTTCTTAATCCCAAACTTTTTAAAATTTCAAAACCTACCCTTACTTCTTCTTCTGGTTCATCTGACAGTGATATCCTAATTGTATCTCCTATCCCTCTTAAAAGTAAATTGCCTACTCCAATTGAAGATTTAATTGAGCCTGTTCTTTTTCCTCCAGCTTCAGTAATACCTAAATGTAATGGGTAATCACATAATTTAGCTAATTGCTCATATGCTTTTATAGACATAAATATATCTGAAGATTTCACACTTATTTTAAAATTAGTAAAATAATTGTCTTCTAATATCTTGATATTTAATTTTGCACTTTCAACTAAAGCTTCTGGATTAGGCTCTGAAAATTTTTCTAAAATTTGTTTTTCTAAACTACCCGCATTCACCCCTACTCTTATTGAGCAATTATTATCTTTTGCTGCTTTTATAACTTCTTTTATTCTATCAATACTACCAATGTTACCAGGGTTTATTCTAATACAAGAAGCACCATTATTTGCTGCTTCAATTCCTCTTTTGTAATGAAAATGAATATCAGCAATAATAGGTACTGGGCTATGTTTAACAATTTCTTTTAATGAATGTGAAGATTCTTTGTCCGGAACAGAAACACGAACTAAATCAACTCCAAGTTTTGCTGATCTTTCTATTTGAGCAATAGTATCTTTAGCATTAGAAGTTAGAGTATTTGTCATTGTTTGAACAGCAATTTGATTGTTACCTCCAATACTTACATTTCCAACTTTAATTACACGCGATTTTCTTCTATGAATTTGTTGATACGGTCTCAGCATCTATTTAATTAGTAAAATCTTTATACAAAACAAAAGAGTCTAATATATCGCCGTACTTGCCAATCTTACCTCTTACTTCATTATCTATGATAACTAAAATGTTACCAGCATTTCCTGCTGTAATATTATAATTTAGTTTTAATTCATATGAAAATTCATCATCCTTATCCATTAACTTACTTAAAATAATATTATTTGATTCATCTCTTAATTGCATCCAAGTTGAATTTAATATTTTTAACGTAGCAATTGTATTTATGTCATCATCAAATTCTGCCGATGCAACAGCACTAGAATTATTTACAAAATTATTTTTTTTTAAATCATTATTTTGAGAAAAATTACTATTAAAAGTGTTAGCTTTTTCTACTATTGGCTCCAAACTTTCTGGTATATCTGGAATTAAAGCAAATTTACTTTCATCTTCATCTTCATCAATAAATAAAAAGTAAAAAGAAGTAAATATAACTAAGATAATAGAGGCAGCAAAAAACTTTTCTATTTTAAAAAAATTATTTTCTATAATTGGCGTGATATTTTTTTTCTCTTCTTTAGAATTAAATGATAAATCATTTTTAAATTTTTCAATAATTGTATTAGTATCTAAGTCAAGAAAGTCAGAATAAGATCTTAGGTGTCCAATGTTAAAAATAAGATCTGCATTGTTTTTAATATTATCATTTTCGAGATCAACAATGATACTTTGAGATATCTTTAATTCATTTGCTATATCTTTAATTGAAAGATTTTTAGAATTTCTTCCAATTGATAGAATTTGACCTACTGTTTTCATTTAATTGCTCAGATTATATGCTTCATGTAGGGATTTTACAGCAATTTTTGTGAATTTTTTATCAATCAAGACACTAATTTTTATTTCTGAAGTTGAAATTGCTAATATATTAATTGAATTATCAGCTAGTGTTGTAAACATTTTCTTTGCAACTCCAGATTGAGACATCATTCCCATACCAATTACTGAAATTTTAGAAATATTGGTATCTGTTTTAATAGAGTTAAAATTGATTAAATTTTGATTTTCTTCCAATAATTTTTTAGCATTATGAATTTCACTGTTTGGAACAGTAAATGTAATATTTGCAGTTACACCATCTTGGGATGTATTTTGAACAATCATATCTACGTTAATATTATTATTAGCTAAAAGTCCAAAGATTGTTGCAGATATTCCAGGTTTATCTGCAATACCAGATAAAGTTAGTTTTGATTCATTATTACTATAGCTTACTCCACTTACTATTTCTTTTTCAATTAATTTATTTTCATCAACGACAAGAGTACCACTTTCTTTTGTTATTGAAGACAGTACTTGCAAGGTAAGATTATTTTTCATTGCTAATTCAACAGAACGTGTGTGAAGTACTTTTGCTCCAGTAGAAGACATTTCTAACATTTCTTCAAATGCTAATTTATTAATCTTTTTAGCTTCTGGTTCCAAATTTGGATCAGTTGTATAAACACCATCAACATCAGTATAAATGTCACACCTATTAGCATCAATGGCTGAAGCAACGGCAACAGCGGTTGTGTCAGAGCCACCTCTTCCTAATGATGTAATATTTCCATTAATATCGACACCTTGAAATCCAGCAATCACTATAACATCATAATCTTTTAGATATTGTTCAATTCTATGTTTATCAATATTTAATATTTTAGCTTTTTGATGGTTACTATCTGTTATAATTGGGATTTGCCATCCAAGTAATGGAATTGATTTAATATTTCTTTTTTTTAAAATAGCTGAAAGTAGTCCTACTGAAACAGCTTCACCAGATGTTAAAATTAAATCATTTTCAATAATTTCATTTGATTCAATTTCATTTATATATTCTTGCATTTTGTTTGTGACACCTGACATTGCAGATAAAACAACAATCAGTTTTTTATCATTTAATTGCCTTTCAACAATGTTTGCAACATTATAAATTTTATCGATACTGCCAACTGAAGTACCACCAAATTTCATTACTACAAGTTTCATTGACTTAAATATTTTTTAAATTATTTGAGCTATTATAATTATTGTTTCTAACAAACAAGATATATGATGAATATAAAATCAAAAAAAGAAGAATTTGCCTTGTTTAATCAACTTTCAGATGAATGGTGGAATGAAAATGGTAAATTTAAGATTCTTCATCAGATTAAAAGACATAGAATGACCTACATATTAGACCAAATTAATAATAGGAACATAAAAAATTTAAAAATACTTGATGTAGGCTGTGGTGGAGGAATAATTTGTGAACCACTAGCAAGACTAGGTGCTAAAGTTACCGGAATTGATTTTAGTCCAAATAATATCAAAGCTGCTATTTTACATTCTAAAAAAAATAAACTTAAAATTAAATATATTTGTAAAGATGTTGAAAAATCAAAAATAGATGAGAAATTTGATATTATACTAATGTTTGAAGTTTTAGAACATTTAGATAATTGGAAAAAGACCATTAAAAATATAAAAAATAACCTAGATAAAAATGGTATAATTATAATTTCAACTATTAATAGAAATCTAATTTCTAAGATATTCGCAATAAATATAGCTGAAAATATCCTCAATTGGATCCCGAAAGGAACCCATGATTATGATAAGTTGATTAAACCTGAAGAATTGAAAAATACTTTATCAAAAGAAAATTTTCACTTTAACAATATTAAAGGTCTAATTTTTGACCCATTAAACAATAAGTGGAAATTATCTACAAACTATAGTATTAATTATTTTTGTACTGCTAATTTAATTAATTAGTTTTTTTTGTTGAAAAAGGTAGTGGTACTACATCGATATCTTCATCTATTAATTCTTTAGTTTGTTCAATAGAAGCTTCACCATATATTGCACGTTCCTTTACTTCACCATATTTAATTTTCTTTGCTTCCTCGGTAAATTTATCACCAACATAATCAAATTCTTTTTCTATAATTTTTTTTAGTTTCTTAACATTTGAAGCAATTGATTTATTTATTTTAGAATTTTTTGAATTTGATTTTTTAGCTACATTTGGCGCCATTAAACCTTTTTTTATTTGAATGCTATTACAGGAAGGACATGTGACCAATCCTTTTCTAATTTGCTTATTATAATCTATAGTATTTTCGAACCAACCTTCAAAAGAAAAAGTACAATCAGAGCAATTAAGATTAAATACAATCATGTCTTTTATATTGTTTCATCTATTTTTTTTTCAATATCAAAATCAACATCATCAGATTCTAATTGCATAATTAGTGAATTTTTTGGAAAATTCAAATTACATATTGTGCCCTTAGATAAAGTTACACCCATAAAAGGTTTTAAACTAACATTAATATATTTTTGATTATTTTGATTAAAAATATCAATTCTTACGAGTTCTTTCAAAACAATAAAAAGGAAGTTTTTATTTAATTTATTTTTAATTAGAGATTTTGGATTTTGAAAAAAAGATAATTTAAAAAAAAGTTTTTTTTCGTCAATATTTATATTTTCTTCTAAATAAATATCAGAGTTTTGTATTTGAATATTATATAAAAAAATTTGATCTTGTCTATTTAAAATTTTCTCTTTTAATATTTCTAAAAAAGTAGTTCCATAAATTTTTTTATTAATATTTTCAGTTTCTTCTTTAATAATTGCAACTATCTCTTTAAGAATATTATCCATAATTACTTTTAATACTTTAAAAAAAAATGATAAACAAAAAATACCTTAAATTATTAAGAACTAAAGATAGAAAATATGGAGAAAACTTTATATATAATGAAATAAGTAAAAATATAATTGATTCCCTAGATATTTTGAAAGTTCCTTTTAATAATATTTTAGAACTTGGAATTAATGATAAATTAATTATTGATTATCTTAAAGAAAGATTTCCCTCTTGTTCTATAACAAGTGCAGATATCGATTTGTCATTTTTTACCAAAAAAACAGATCGACAATTAATAGAAATTGATTTGGATGATATACAAATAAAAGACAGTAAGTTTGATTTAATTTTTAGTAATCTTTTTTGTCAATTAACTTCCAATTTTGAGAAATTGATAGAAAATATTTTTCAAAGCCTTAATTCAAATGGATTTTTTATAGCAACCATTCCAAGTGCTGAAAATATATATCAGCTTGTAAATTCAATGTATGAAACAGACAATATTTTATACGGAGGAATGTATCAAAGGGTTAATCCAGTTTTAGATACAAATTATATTTTTAAACTACTAAAATTTTATAACTTTGATTCACCTTTAATAAATAATAATAACTTTACTATTGAATATTCAGTTTTTAAAAAACTACTTGATGATGTAAGATTTTTAAACTTACCCTATGCGGGTAAGGACAAAAAAAATTATTTTGAGAATAAGAAATATTTTATTCATTTGGAGAAACAATTCAGAAAAAAATATTATAAAGATAATTTTAATCTTGATATAAATTTTAATACAATTTGTGCTTGGAAAAAATAAAATTAAGATCTGTAATCAGCATTAATCTTTAAATATTCTAGAGTTAGATCATTTCCATAAACGGTATGATAAAACTTACCTGAGTTTAATTTTACATTGATTTCTATAGTTTTATTTTTCATATAACTATTAAGTCTTCTAATATTTATTTTTTTACTAATTGAGCCATTTTCGCATACAACGTTGTTTCCAAACGAAACTTTAATTTTATTTTGATTTATATTTTCTTCAGTTTTTCCAATTGCCATTATTACTCTACCCCAATTTGCGTCTTCCCCAGCCACAGCTGTTTTAACCAAAGGAGAATTAGCAATACTAAATGCAATTTTTTTTGCTTGATTTTTTGATCTTGCATTCAAAACATTTACTCTTATTAGCTTAGATACACCCTCTCCATCCTTAATTACTTGAAGAGACAAATCATGCATTAATTCGTATATTTTATAATTTAATTTTTTAAAGTTATTTTTATTTAAATTTATATTTTTATTACCAACAGAAAACATCATTAAAGTATCACTTGTTGATGTATCGCTATCTACAGTTATTGAATTAAATGTGTTATCTAAATTGTTTTTAAGTAATCTAATCATTAACTGTTTTGAAATTTCACATTCTATAAAAATATAAACCAACATTGTTCCCATATTTGGTTGTATCATTCCAGATCCTTTTGCTATTCCATAAATTTTAAATGATTGATTGTCTAAGTTAATATTTTTAATTGATACCTTTGGAAAAGTATCTGTTGTCATAATTGCCTTAGCACTTTCTAGTAAACTATTTTTATTTTTGGAATTTATTTTTTCAAATTTATTTATTATTAAATTAGGATTAAATTTTTCACCAATTACACCAGTAGATGATACTAATACTTCATTGGATTTGCATTTAATTTTTTTTGTTAATGCTTTTACATACTTATCGATAATATTAAGGCCATCTTTGCCAGTATGCGCATTCGCATTACCAGCATTCACAACTAATGCTTTAGCCTTACCTTTGTTATTTTGTTTATCCCAAATTATTGGGGCTGAAGGTGTTGATGTTTTTGAATATACACAACATACATTAATAATTTGATCAAAAATTATTATTAAAAGATCTTTATCTTTTTTTTTAAATCCAGCATTGAAAGTATAAATTTTAAGGCCGTTAGGATTAAAATCTCTGATTTTTTTTGGCTTAAATATTGAAATCATTTTATTGACCATAATTTAGCTTAAATTCCTTTGTAGAAGAAATATTTTTCATATATTAACTGCCATTTATCATAACATGATTAATATCGTTAATAAATTATTTGGTTCTATAAAATCTAATTCGCTTAAAAAATATGCGAGTTTTGTAGAGAAAGTAAATAAATTGGAAGAAGAAATTTCTAAACTTTCTGATCAAGAATTAAAAGATAAAACAAATTACTTTAAAAATAAATTTAGTGAAACTGGATCAATAACTAAATTTTTACCAGAAATATTTGCAGTTGTTAGAGAAGCATCTAAAAGAACATTAAATATGAGACACTATGATGTTCAAATAATAGGTGGGATGGTCTTATATGAAAACAAGATAGCTGAAATGAAAACAGGAGAAGGAAAAACGTTAGTCGCTACTCTGGCCGCTTATGCAAATACTATAGAAAATTTATCTGTGCATATTATTACTGTTAATGATTATCTAGCAAAAAGGGATGCAGAATGGATGGGTCAAATATATAATTTTCTTGGTCTAAGTGTTGGATGTGTTACTTCAGAAACTGCACATGAAGAAAGATCTAATCAATATAATGCAGATGTTGTGTATGCAACTAATAATGAGATTGGATTTGATTATTTAAGAGATAATCTTAAAAACGATTACAATAACTTGTGTTTTAAAAAGGATGCATTTGCAATAGTAGATGAAGTAGATAGTATTTTAATAGATGAAGCTAGGACACCTCTTGTAATATCTGCAGAATCAAATTCTAAAACTGATTTATTTCCTAAAATTGATAAAATTATTAAAATTCTTAGAGAAAATGATTTTGAAATTAATGAAGAAAGTAAAAGTATTCTACTTACTACAGAAGGAATGGAATTTTGTGAAAAATTATTGAAAGAAAATGGAATTATTACAGAAGGTACACTACAGGATTTGGGAAATATGGTTTTGAATCACAATATCATCCAAGCACTTAGAGCGCATCATTTATTTAAGAAGGATAAAGATTACATAATTAAAGATAGAAGTGTAGTCATTATTGATGAATTGACTGGTAGAGCCATGGAAGGAAGAAGATATGGGGATGGATTGCATCAAGCTATTGAAGCGAAAGAAAATTTAGTGATCCAAAGAGAAAATCAAACAATTGCCTCAGTGACATATCAAAATTTTTTTAGAACTTATCATCGTTTAAGTGGAATGACAGGAACTGCCACAACAGAAGCAAAAGAATTTGAAAGTATATATAATTTGGATGTTGTTGAAATTCCTCCTAATATTAAAGTAAATCGTCTTGATAAAAATGATCAAATTTATATGACAAAAAGAGAAAAATATAATGCTGTTTTAGATCTTGTTAAGTCTCGAAATAAAATTAATCAACCAATCCTAATAGGAACTACATCAGTAGAAAATTCTATAAAAATTTCTGATTTATTAAAAAAAGAAAATCTAAAGCATAATATTCTAAATGCTAAAAATCATATGAGTGAAGCAAAAATTATTGAAGAAGCTGGAATTCCTGGCAATATTACTATTTCAACTAATATGGCCGGAAGAGGTACTGATATTAAATTGGGAAATGGTGACACTAATTTAAAAAAAGAATCAATTGAAGCAGGTGGATTACTCATAATTGGAACAGAAAGGCATGAAAGTAGAAGAATTGATAATCAATTAAGAGGTAGATCAGGTAGACAAGGAGATATTGGTGAAAGTATCTTTTTCTTGTCATTAGAAGATGATCTTATGAGAATATTTGGATCAAAAACTCTTGAAAATGTATTATCAAAATTAGGTCTTAAAGATGGTGAAGTTATTACTCATTCTATGATTACTAAATCTTTAGAGAGAGCTCAGCAAAAAGTAGAGAGTCATAATTTTGATATGCGAAAACAAATCTTAAAATTTGACGATATATTAAATGATCAAAGGAAAATTATTTACCAAAATAGAAGAGAAATTCTTAATACCAATGATCAATCTAAAATCATTGAAGATATGATTTATGATTATATTAATTACTTAATTGAATTAACTATTCCGCCTAAAAAATATTCTCATGAATGGGATGGAAATTTATTAAAAGAAAAAATCAAAGATACTTTTGCTATAGATATACCAGCTTCAAAATGGTTAGATGAAGAAGGAGTTGATGATGAAGAGATTAAAAAAAGATTACTTGATGAAATAAATCAAAAATATATAGAAAAACAACATCAATACTCAGCTGAATTATTTAAATTCGCGGAAAAAAGGGTAATGTTATTTCAAATAGACAAAGACTGGAGGGATCATTTAGCAGCAATGGATTCTTTACGTGGCAGTGTCAATTTAAGAGCTATGGGAGGTAAAGATCCATTTTATGAATACAAAAAAGAATCATTTGATTATTTTGATGAGATGCTTTCAAACCAAAATGAAAGAGTTTTAAAAACTTTATTTAATATTAAGCTTGTTAGTGATAATAATAATAGTTCTGCAAAAGAGCAAACTAAAGAACCTAGAAGAATAATTACAAAAAAAATAGGTAGAAATGAACCTTGTCCATGCGGTTCAGGAAAAAAATATAAACAGTGTCATGGTAGTTAGATTTCAGAAGTGATATTTAGATACTTTTCTTTTCTAATTTGAACTAATTCTTTTATTGAAATTTTTTTGAGCTCATTGATAAGGCTAATAATCTTTTCTTTTAGTAATTCTGCTTGTTTAAAAGGATGTCTGTGTGCTCCCCCATATGGTTCTGGAATGATATCATCAATAATCTTAAATTTTTTACAATCAGCAGATGTTAATTTTAAAGTTTTTGCAGCTTCCTGAGAAAATTCCGTGTTTCTCCATAAAATAGAAGCACATCCTTCAGGAGAAATAACTGAATAAATTGAGTGTTCTAACATTAGAACTCTATCTGAAGTAGCAATTCCTATAGCTCCACCTGACCCACCTTCTCCAATAATTATTGATATTGTTGGAATATTAGTTTTTAAAAAATGAAGTATTGATGATGCTATAGACTCTGATTGTCCTCTTTCTTCTGCATCTTTTCCAGGAAATGCACCAGCCGTATCAACAAATGAAACCAATGGCAATTTAAATTTTTCAGCTAATTTTAATAATCTTTGAACTTTTCTGTATCCCTCTGGTTTAGCCATTCCAAAGTTATGCTTAATTCTTGTTTCCATAGTGTTACCCTTTTCTGTTCCTATGAAAAATATAGAATTACCATCTATTTTTGCCAAGCCACCTACTATTGCATTATCATCGGCATATTTTTTATCTCCATGTAAATAAACTATATCATCAAAAATATTTTTGATATAATCAATTGTATGGGGCCTTTCTCCATGTCGAGACACTTGAACTTTTTGCCAAGGATCTAAATTTGAATAAATTTTTTTAAATAACTCATCTTTTTCTTTATTTAATTTTTTAATTTTATCTAAATTTAATTCTTTATTATTATTTAATTGAGCCAATAATATTTCAATTTTTTCTATTTCACTTTCAAATTCAAAGTATTTAATCATATAATGAATTTATAGCTTTTAAATATCTCTAAAATTAAATCTCTGAAAAGTAATCCATCTTTATAATTTAGATATCCGTCAAGTATAAGTTTTAAATGTTCTGGATGTAAATCATTCCATTCTTTACCATTTAAAGAAATTAATGAATAAAAAAGAAATTTTTCTTGATTGTTGTTAACAATACTCTCATTAATTTCATTTAAAAGAAAGAGTGAAGGCATTAATCTAACATCAAAAACATTATCTAAATTTATATATTTATCAGAAGTAATATCTAAATTCATTACATCCTTAATAACAAATAACAATTCAGCGTTTTGACTATAGTTATCATCTGTATAATTTTCGAAAGTTAAATTAATAGAATTTATAAATGAATTTAAGTCATTAGAAGAATATATATCTAATAAAATTCTTGTATAAATACTTTTTGAGTCAACCTGCTTTGCACTTTCATATAATTCTATCCATTCTAATGCATCTTGAAATTTATTATTAAATATGTAGGCAGAAGCTATTTGAGGTCCATAAATTATATTTTCAGAATTAGCATCAATAGAGCTTAACATATTTAATGATAATTTATATGCTATTTCTTCTAAATTATTTCTTTTTGCAAAATCCCAAAATTGAATCAATACTTTTAGTCTATCGTTTGGAAAAATTTGAATATTTACTAGTTGAAATAAAAAAGCCATGCTTAATTCTTTATTACTTAAAAATGAGTCTATTGTCTTTTGAGGATTGTTAAATTGATCTGAATTAAAATCCGCTGACATATATAAAGCTGCTAAACTATCGACTGTTATTAATTTTTCTAAAAAACTATTATTTGCTGCTTTTATTCTAAGGTCAATTGGCGAAGCTTGATTTAAAATTATTGGGATTGATAGATTTTTCTTATCAAGTTCATAAAATGAATCTGAAAAAGGCAACTCTGCAATTCTAGTCATAGCACTATATAAAAATAATAATTCTATATTTATTTCTGAATTTTTAATTTCATTATTAACATTTTGTGAGTCTGTAGAACTAGATATAAGTGAAAACAAATGTTGAAAATAAATATCTGAGTTTTTCTCTGACTCTACTAAAATTGAATTTAATAAACTAGCTTCAGATTGGTTATCATTTAAAATCAAACAAAATATATCAAGCTTTTCTAAAAAGAAAAAATCTAATCTTACATTTAAATTTAATTCTTCTTTAAAGTTGCACGCTTCATTTAATTGAAAAGTTGATAACAGATAATTTAATTTAACCTTAGTATAGAAACTTAAATTTATATCGTTACTTAAATCATATTTGTCAATTAATTCATAAGACTTATTAATTAGACCAACAGATTTAAAATAGTTTATAATAAGGAAAAAGATTTGTTTATCTTTCTCAATTTCTAAGTTTAATTCCAGATCTTCTAAAATTTCATTAATGTGTATTTGTAATGTTTTTGAAGGAATATCTTGAATGTTTGCAAAATAATTTTCAAGGTCACTAATATCATTATCAAAAAAGAAATCATTTTTAACAATTTCAATTTGTTTTACCTCAACTTCATTAGATGGAGTTACAGTTGATTCGTTAGAACTTTCGATTTTTTCGTCAATTTCTTCTTTATCATTAAGGTTTTCTAATACCATTTGATCAAGACTCTTAGTTTCATATAAATTAATTACCTCTACTTCTATATTATCCTCTTCATTCGCAAAAACAGAGTGTGAGAATAGTATAAATAAGATTAATAAAATTAATTTCATTTTAAATTTAGTGTATATTTTTCAGTAATAATTGATGAGGGTGAAGGAATTTCAATCATATACAGCATCGTAAAAACGATTATTGTTAGTATTAGAAAAAAATATATAATGTAAGAACTTTTCATATATGCTAATTTAAAAATGACTAATATATGTTTTTACCATTTTTTTAAGTTTTTTCTAATTTCAATAAAAATTTGTCAAGAATAAGAAATTTTAATAATATGTACGATCTAAGTAAGATTAAAAAGAAAAATATTTGTATTATGGGCCTTATGGGGTCAGGAAAATCTATAATTGGTAAAGATTTAAGCAAATATCTAAATTTAAAGTTTTATGATACTGATAAAGAAATTGAACTAAAAATGAAAAAAAGCATTAGTACAATTTTTAAAGAAGAAGGAGAGTCATTTTTTAGAGAAATAGAATTAAAAGTTTGCACTGATTTGTTAACTCATGATAATTGTGTGATCTCTCTAGGAGGAGGAAGCATAATAAATCGAGAAATTAGAAAAATGATTAAGATTAATTCTTATTCAATTTATTTGCAGGTTAAATTAAACAATTTACTGGAAAGACTTAAATCTTCAAAAAAGAGGCCATTGTTAAATACAAAACTTAATAAAAGAGAAACATTACAAAATCTTTATAATGATAGACGAAAATTTTATGAAAAAGCTGATTTAATTGTAAAGAATAACAATGATAAATTTAAAGTATTAGAAAAAATTGAATCTGAACTTAAATTATATGAAAACTAAATTATTTATAAAAAATAATTATATTTTAAAATATATTGAAGTTATTGCAAAAAAAAATGAGAAAGTGTTTTGCGTTATAGATTCAAAAATTAAAATTGATTTAAAGCAGATTAAACAAAAAAATTTAATTATTTTTTCTATTCAATGTGGAGAGAAAATAAAAACTTTTAATGAGTATAAAAATCTTTCTGAAAAACTAATCAAAAGTAATGTAAACAGAAAATCTGCGCTTATTGCTATTGGAGGAGGGACTCTAGGCGATTTGACAGGATTTGTGGCAAGTACAGTATTAAGAGGTTTAGATTTTTATCTTATACCAACAACTCTTTTGTCACAAGTTGATAGTTCTATAGGAGGTAAAAATGGTATTAACACTATTTATGGAAAAAATTTACTTGGAACTTTCTACCAACCAAAAGAAGTGTTAATAGATATTTCAGTATTAAGAAGTTTATCAAAGAAGGAAATAAAATCAGGGTATTCTGAAATAATTAAACATGCTCTTATAAAAGATTATTCATTTTTTTGTTGGTTAGAAGTAAATACAAAAAAATTACTTAATTTAGACAAACCTATTTTGGAAAAAGCAATTTATAAATCTATTATGATTAAACTTTTTTATGTTAAAAAAGATGAGAAAGAATATTTATTAGACAATAATTCTAGAGCAATGTTAAATTTTGGACACACAATTGGTCATGCTATTGAAAGTCACTATAAATATAAAAAATTTAATCATGGAGAGTCAATTTCCATAGGCATGATAGCTGAAGCAAAGATATCTAATTATCTTGGTTTGCTATCATCAAATGAACTAAAAAGAATTCTGACACATTTCAAAAAATATAGACTGAAAGTGAATGATAATATATTGAAAGATAAAAGATTAATAAGTAAGATAACAAAAGATAAAAAGAATTTTCAAAATAATATTATATTTTCACTAATAGATAAAATAGGAAGTTCAATTTTTTATAAAAAGCTAGATAAAAATAAAGTTTATAAAATTTTACAAAATATATAAATGACGAGCCTATTTCTTCTTTTATTACTTATAATCCTCATAATGCTATCAGGTTTTTTATCAGGGTCAGAAACTGCAATAACCGCAACTTCAAAAGCAAGAATTCTTTATAAGAAAAAAAAGGGTAGTAAAAGAGCTGGTTATGTACTTGAGCTACTAGATAAAAAAGATAATGTAATATCTACACTACTATTATCAAATAATTTAGTTAATATTCTAGCATCCTCTCTTGCTACAGCATTTTTTTATGATCTTTTTGGAGTAGAGGGTATTTTTTATGCAACCTTAATTATGACAGTTGTAATTGTAATATTTGCCGAAGTCCTTCCTAAAACTTATGCCATAAATAAGCCAAATAGAACTGCTTTATTAATATCTCCAATTATTTATTATTTAAATAAAATTTTATTTATTTTTGTATTTGTAATTAATTTAATCGTAAGATTAATTTTTAGAAAAAATGATAATGATATAAAAAATAATGATCTTCAGTCAGAAGAAGAATTAAAAGGAGTAATAGATCTTTATAAAACTTCAAATCCAGATTATGAACAAGAAAAGGATATGCTACAAAGTATATTACAATTAAATGACATAACTGTTGAAGAAATTTTTACACATCGAAAAAATATTTATTCGATAGATTCATCTCTTAAGACTAGTGAAATAATTCAAAAAATTAATAACTCTAGATATACCCGTATTCCTTTTTGGAAAGATAATCCTGAAAATATAATAGGTTTATTAAATGTTAGAACATTAAATATAGATTTGAAGAATCATAATGAATCAAAAGAAATAATATTTGATAAAATTTCTAATCCTTGGTTTATTCCTGAAACTACAAATCTATTGGAGCAATTAGTAGAATTTAAGAAAAGAAAAGAACACTTAGCTTTTGTTGTTGATGAATTTGGTGAATTACTTGGATTAATAACTTTAGAGGATATTATAGAAGAAATAGTTGGTGAAATTGTAGATGAAATTGATGTGCCAGAAAATGACTTTAAACTAAATAACTATGGCAAGGTTATTATTAATGGTGAGAAAAATATTAGAGATTTGTATAAGAGTTTTGATTTAGATCCACCAGTGATTGAGTCTTCTACAATAGCTGGATATATTTTAGATATGTCAAAAAAAATACCTTCATATGGTGAAATTTTTAAAGATAATTTTTTTTACTATAAAATTTTATCACATTCAAAAAAGCAAATATCTAAGGTTGAAATTTCAAAAATTAATTGATTTTTATTTCTATTGAATGCAATCCATTTTTAAATTCATCTTCTAGTAAATTATTTATCATTCTATGAATATTTAATTTATTTAATGAGTCGTTATTTTTATTTGTTAAAATAATTTTTATATGTGTTTCGTTTTTTCCATCAAAATTATTATGTCCTATATGTAAATTGGAATTGTCAATAATTTCTAGTAAAAAATTATCAAATTTTTTTAACAATAATTTAGCAATTCTTTGCTTACGATTCATATATTTTAAACTATATAATAACTGTGGGAAAACATAAAATAGATATTAATAAAAATAGTCTTTCTTGGGAAAAAACTTTTTTTAGAAAATGTGATAATAAAGATTGCAACAATGAAGGAAAATTTAAAGCTCCAAAATCTCGAGTTTTGTTGAACCAATATTATTTTTTTTGTCTAGAGCATATTAAAGAATATAATAAATCCTGGGACTTTTATAAAGGATTATCAGTTAACGAAATTGAGAATTCTATGAGAGAGGATATTATTTGGAATAGGCCCTCTTGGCCATTAAAAGGAAGTTACCATAAAGTTATGGATCAAATTAATAACTTTTTTAATGAAGAAATTAATGATTTGAAACCAAATGAAAGTGAGAATAATTACTTTAAAAATAAGCTAATTGATGAAAATCTTACAAAAGATGAAAGTGATGCATTATCTACATTTGACCTACAACTTCCATTAACATTAGACAAAATTAAAAAAACTTATAAAAAACTAGTGAAAATATTTCACCCTGATGTAAATGGTAATGATAAAAATGCAGAAGAAAGATTTAAGGAAATAAATAACTCGTACAAAATACTTTTAAAAAAATTTAAAAATGAAAAATAAAAATAATTTAGATATATCTCCGAGTATCAAAGTAGATCCTAAAGAATTATTTGGAGTTTCCTGTGAGTTTGATATTTATAAATTTAAAGAAAAAAGTGAGCATGTACCAGAAATTGATCAAACATATATATTTGATCCAGCAACAACACTTTCTATACTTGCTGGCTTTTCTTCTAATAGAAGAGTACTTATACAAGGGTATCATGGTACAGGTAAATCTACTCATATCGAACAGGTAGCTGCCAGACTTAATTGGCCTTGTATTAGAATTAATTTAGATAGTCATATAAGTAGAATAGATTTGATTGGTAAAGATGCAATCGTACTGAAAGATAATAAACAAGTAACAGAGTTTCAAGATGGTATACTGCCTTGGTCTTACAAAAATCCAGTAGCTTTAGTATTTGATGAATATGATGCAGGCAGACCAGATGTAATGTTTGTTATTCAGCGTATTCTAGAGTCAGAAGGTAAGTTAACTTTACTTGATCAATCAAGAGTAATCAAACCCCACAAATTCTTTAGATTGTTTGCTACAGCTAACACAGTTGGACTTGGTGATACATCTGGTTTATATCATGGAACGCAACAAATAAATCAAGGTCAAATCGATAGATGGAATATTGTATCAACTTTGAATTATCTAGATAATGATCAAGAGATAAAAATTATTTTAAGTAAAATAAAAAAACTTAATAATAAGGATGGGAAAGATATTGTTAAATGTATGGTAGCAACTGCAGATCTTTCAAGATCAGGATTTATTAACGGTGATATTTCAACTGTTATGAGCCCAAGAACTGTATTGACTTGGGCAGAAAATTACCTTCTTTTCAATGATATAGAATATTCTTTTAAACTTTCTTTTTTAAATAGATGTGATGAAATGGAGCGATCTATCTTACAGGAATATTTTCAAAGATCATTTGGAATTGATATTACTGACGCTAAGGTAGTTAATGTCAAAGAATAGTGCAATTATTGAAGACTTTAAAAAATCTTTAAGTGCAACAATAAAATCTATAGGAAAAAAAGAGGATATAGAGATTAATTTTGTTAAAGAAAATCCTTCAATTATTGGTAACACAATAAATTTAACTGAACCAAAAATTGAAAGTTTCAAAAATAATCTAGAATATCTAAGAGCTGAAGCTGACTCTTTTGCACTTGAATTCAGATTGCATTCAAAAGATATACACCAAAACTTCTTAAATCAAGACGAATTATCAAACGAAATAATTAATGTTTTGGAACAGGCAAGAGTAGAAGCTATTGGTAGTAATGAATTCAAAGGGATACAAAAAAATCTAAAAAAAAAATATATTAGAGATCTAAAAATTGGAGATACTGAAAAAGATAAGAATTTATTAATTAAAGCATTTAAAAACGTAGCATTTGAAGAAATTGTGGGTGTAGATTTAGGTGAAAATAATAGTAGTTTTAAAAATATTGTAAAAGAAAAATTAAAAAAAGATTATTCAAACTTTTTTAAAGATTTAAAGAAATGTCTTCACGATCAGGAAAAATATACATCTACAATAGTTGAAAAACTAGATGAGCTTGGATTGCTTAATAATAATATAAACAATACTCAGAATGATGAAATTAATCAAAACGATGAAGATCAAAATAATGAAAATGAAAATAATGATGATCAAAAAAATGATGAGCAAACTGAATCAAATATTGAAATGCAAACAAGTGAAACGACTGTTGAGCAGTCAGTGTCATTAGAAGAAAATGATGATATGGGAGAGGAAAGTGGGGATACTGAACTAGATTATTTACAAGATAGAAAAATTATAGAAAGCTTAGAGAGTTATAAAGTATATGATTATAATTTTGATGAAATTATTAACGCTGAAGAGCTTTGTGATATCAAAGAATTGGAAAAACTTAGAAGAAATCTTGATCAACAAGTATTTTCTTTTCAACCATTAATTGTTAAAATTGCTAATAGACTACAAAGAAAACTTTTAGCTCAGCAAAATCGTCATTGGGATTTTAATATGGAAGAGGGTTTTCTTGATACATCACGATTGGCTAAAATAATTGCTAATCCAAATAATAAATTAAGCTATAAAATAGAAAAAGAAGTTGAATTTAAAGATACTATTGTAAGTCTGCTAATTGATAATTCTGGTTCAATGAGAGGCAGACCAATTACCGTAGCGGCACTGTGTTCAGATATTTTAGCAAAAACATTAGAAAGATGTTTAATTAAATCGGAAATATTAGGATTTACAACCAAAGCTTGGAAGGGAGGTAACTCAAGAGAAAAATGGATTAAAAACGGAAAACCCTCTAATCCTGGCAGGTTAAATGATCTAAGACATATCATTTATAAATCTGCTGACTCGCCTTGGAGAAGATCAAAGAAAAATTTGGGATTATTATTGAAAGAGGGTATTTTGAAGGAAAATGTCGATGGAGAAGCTTTATCATGGGCATATAATAGATTATCTTTTCGAAAAGAAAAAAGAAAAATTCTTATTGTTATAAGTGATGGCGCACCAGTTGATGACTCAACACTTTCTGTAAATCCAGGTAACTATTTAGAAAAAAATTTGAGAGATATAATCGGTAAAATAGAAAAAAAAGACGAAATTGAATTAATTGCTATTGGAATTGGGCATGATGTTTCAAGATACTATAGTAAAGCTGTAACAATAATGGATGTCGATCAGTTAGGCGAAGTATTACTAAATCAATTATCTACTACTTTTCATTTAGATAATTAAGAATTTAACCAATTCTTTTTTGCATTATCAAAATCATTGTTATCAATTGAGTTTCTAACTTCTTTCATAAGATTATTCATAAAATATATATTATGATTAGTTAGAAGTTGTAATCCTAGTAATTCTTGTGAAGAAAAAAGATGATGTAAATATGCAAGTGTAAAGTTCTTACAAGTATAGCAATTACATTCATTATCTATTGGGTTAAAATTTTTTTTATATTTAACATTTTTTAAGTTTATTTTTCCCTTTTTACCTTTTACTAAAGCTGATCCATGTCTAGCTATTCTAGTTGGGCTTACACAATCAAATGTATCGATTCCATCTGCAACAAAATCCCATATATCCCTTGGATCGCCAATTCCTAGCAAATGTACCGGGCGAGTATTATCCAATTTAGAAGAAGTAAAATGAACTATATCTTTCATTTCATCTTTATTTGATCCTAAACTTCCACCAATTGCAATCCCAAAAGTTTTAATTTTTTTTGTATTAAATTCAATGCTTTCCTCTCTTAAATCTCTGTAAATCCCTCCTTGAACAATCCCATACATTTCTTGTCTACCAGCTGAGCCATTTTTAGGATTATAATGAAATTTAGAGTTAAATGCATTGATGGATCTTAAAGACCATCTATGACTTCTTAACATAGAATCAGAAGTGTATGTTTTATCTACATTGTAAGGTGTGCATTCATCAAAAACTAAGATGAAATCTGCTCCGAGATTTCTTTGAACCTCTATCGATTTTTCAGGAGATAACATATGAGTAGAACCATCTATATAAGACTTGAATAATGCACCCTCTTCATTCAAATTTATTAAAGTTTTTTTATTTTTTGAATTTGTTTTTCGCCCTTTTATTTCATCAGCAACTGAGCCATGTCCAAGAGAAAAAATTTGAAATCCACCACTATCGGTTAACATAGGTCCATTCCAACCTGTAAATTTATGAAGACCCCCATGTTGAGCTATTAATTCACTACCTGGCTGAAGCATCAAGTGGTAAGTATTGGATAATATAATTTGTGTATTATTTTTTTTTGCATCAAGAGTAGTAAAAGATTTTAATGCAGCTTTTGTTGCACAAAAAATAAATGCCGGAGTTTCAATATCTCCATGTGGTGTAGAAATTTTTCCCGTTCTTGCTTTATTATTTTTATTTGTATTTTTAACTTTCCAAGAAAAGTTATTCATTAGTTTTTGGTACAAAAAACTTAGCTACATAAATAAATGGAGTGTCAAGTAGAGCTATAAATATTCTAAGAAAATAAGTACCTAAAATATAAATCATTATGACATTATACACGCTAACTGGTTCTGGATTTAATAAGATCCAAGCAAATATACTAAAGACAGTGTTATCAACCAAAGAGGAGGTAATTGTAGATAAATTATTTCTTAACCATAGGGAATTGCCTGATAAAGTTTGTTTCAAATAGTTAAAGAACCAAACATCAAAATATTGGCTTATTAAATATGCTATCATACTAGCTATAAAAAATCTTGTCATAGGAGTAAATACATTTGATAAACTTTCTTGTACCCAATCAGCATCTGATGGTTGAAAACCAATAGTAATTACCATTAACAAAGTCATAAATAAGAATGCACTGAAACCAATTAAAATATTCATTCTGGCTTTTTCCTTGCCATAATATTCAGATAAAATATCAGTACATAAAAATGTTGATGCAAAAAGAATGGTTCCTAAAGCCACAGGCTCAGGTGAATAAAAAAAATCTACCGTTTTTAAAACTTGAATATTTCCTGCAATTACAGCTAGTGCAGAATAAATAAAAATTCCTATATACCCAAATATCCTTAAAAAAATAAGTATAGAAAAAAAACTAAAAGACAACATTATAAACCACATTAGTTCAGTGCTAAGGGAATTAAATATTGTTGTTAATTCAAAGAAAAATCCCATTACAAAAATTTAATTAGATTTTGAAAGAATTGTTTTTTTTAATTTTTTAGCTTTTAAGTGTAGTTTAGAATTCGGTGTATTGATAAGGAATTCATCTAATCCACCTTTTTTTTCTACTGTACGTATAGTACTAACTGCAACTTTAAGTTGAAATTTTTGTCCCAATGCTTCGCTAACAAAAGTAATGTTCTGAAGGTTTGGTTTAAAACGTCTTTTTGTTCTATTCTTAGCATGACTGACATTGTTACCAGTTTGGAACGATTTTCCAGTTAATTCACATCTCATTGACATAATGAAATTGCATGTAAATATAAATATTACTTTGTCAAGTATTCTAAATACTAAATTTATCTATAATATAAGTAGGGTTTATTTGATGATTTTTAATTAAATTATTTATTTGATTTAAATCTTTATGGATACCAGATTTTACTAAAACACTATCTATTTCAAAATTATTAGCACCTTGAATGTCATGAAACAATGAGTCTCCAATAGCTACTGTTCGTTTTTTTTCTAAATTAATTTGGTTTGTAGTTTTAATGTAAATGCTTACATCAGGCTTACCTTTTATAATAACATTCCCACCCATTTTTTTATATATTTCAGCAATAGCACCCATACAGAAGACATTATTGTTACTATTATTTTCAACTGTTTCAAGGTCAGGGTTTGCACAATACATTGTTATTTCTTTTCTATAAGCTGCTTCTAGTAATGGGATGTAGTCTATTGGTTGTAACTTTTCAAAAGGAGTACAAGCTAAAATTAAATCTGCTTCTTCTACTTTCTCTACAAAATTAAAATTTAAACCATCTCTAAAATCTAGACCATCCTCTTTTTGTTCATCATAAATATGAAAACAATTTTTTTTATTTTTATCATCAAAATATTTTTTATTAAGTAATTGCCAAATCATTTCTCCACTTGTCACTGTATTTAAAAAAAAATTTTTTTTAAAACCAAGTTTTGGTAATCTATCTATGGATGTTTTTGATCTTTTTGATGAATTTGAAATTATAAACAAATTTTTATTATTACTTTTGAGAATATTAATAGAATTAAAAGCATGATCATATCCGAATGACCCATCATGCATTACACCCCATTGATCAATTATAAAATTATCATAATCATCTATAATTTCTTCAATAGATTTTATTTCTCTCACTATTATACTGATTTACCAATAACTTCAGATAAATTTTTATATCCATCAGTTTTAATTAGGTCAATCAAATCTCCCTTAATACTATTAATTAAATTCGGGCCAGAATAAACTAAAGCTGTATATAGTTGAACTAAAGAAGCACCAGATTTAATTTTTTCATAACAGTCGCTTCCACTTGATATACCACCCACTCCTATTAATGGTATTTGACCATTTGTTAGATCATACATTTTTTTTAAAATTATATTTGAATTATCATATAGAGGCTTACCACTTAAACCACCTTTTTTTCCTTTATTTAAAGAAATCAAACTACTATCTCTTTTGATAGTGCTATTTGTAAGTATTAGCCCATCTATGTTATTAGCCAAGGAAATTAAAGCTATATCTCTAAGTTGATCTTCATTCAAATCAGGTGAAATTTTAATTAATATTGGCTTGGTATTAATACTTTTTATTTCATCTCTTTTATCTATAATTTTTTTAATTAATTTTTCTATCTTTCCTCTTAATTGTAGATCTCTCAACCCTTCAGTATTTGGTGAAGATATATTTATAGTAATATAGCTTGCAAAATCGCCTAACTCTTCTAAACCGATTAGATAATCATCAATAGCTTCACTTGAATTTTTATTTTTTCCAATATTAACTCCTACAATTTTATTATTTAAGTATGATTTTTGGTGTTTAATTAAATTTTTTTTTACTTTTTTTATACCCTTATTATTAAATCCTAAACTATTGATAATGGCTTTATCTTCACTTAATCTAAATACTCTAGGTTTAGTATTACCACTTTGAGGTTGTGGGGTAATTGTGCCAACTTCAAGAAATCCAAAACCAAATGAGAACATGGAATGCATCACTTCAGCATTTTTATCAAAACCGGCAGCGAGTCCTATAGGATTTGCAAAATCTAAACCCATTAGATGTTGTGCAAGAATAGGATCCTCAATATTTTTTTGTCTTACTTTTAAATATTTTAAAAAATTAATTGTAATAGTATGAGATAACTCAGGAGGTAATAATCTTAATATTTTTAATGAACTATTGTACAATAAATTAATTATCTATTAATTTTTTTAGATAATCAATAGTTTCTCTTAAACCAAATAATTTAAAAAATGATCCTAGTCTAGGGCCTTGATCCTGACCAAGCATAACTTGATATACTAGTTTAAAAAAATCTTTTAAGTTTTCAAATTTGTGCTTTTTTCCTACTTCGTATAATAATGTTTGAATATCTTCAGATGAACTGTTTCCAGTAACATCTTTTTCTAAAACATTAATAATATCAATAAATACTTCTTTATTACTACTATCAATCTCTAAAAATTTCTTTTTAGGTAAAATAAAATCTTCATAGAAATTTAGTGCAAAGTCTATGAGACGGTCAAATTCAGGACTATTTTCAGCATTAATTTTATCATCATATTTGTTAATAAAAGACCATATAACTTTTTTATCTTTAGAATTAGAAACATTAACTAGGTTAGTTAGGGTATTAAAATTTATTTCTGATTTAAATTCTTTTGGTTTTCCTGAATGAATATGCCAAATAGGATTATCATACTGTTTATTTTTATCTAAACTTGAGTATGAATTATAATGAGAAAGATAATCATCTACAGTTTTAGGAATAACGTCAAAGTGAAGTTTCTTTGCTGATTTTGGTTTTTGGAACATATAGAGTGCGAGACTTTCAGGAGATGCATAACGCAGCCATTCATCCACACTAATACCATTTCCAACTGATTTAGAAATTTTTTCACCTTTTTCATCTAAAAACATTTCATAAATTAGATTAGTTGGTGGTTTTTTATTTAATGCTTTACAAATCTTGGATCCTAAATCAACACTTTCTGTAAGATCTTTCCCACACATTTCGTAGTCAACATCAAACGACATCCATCTCATTGCCCAATCAACTTTCCATTGTAACTTACATTTTCCATTAATTACTTCTGTTTCAACTAACTTGTCTAAAGATGGATCTTTGTAAATAATTGTTTTTGAATCCATTTTATATTCTTCAATTTTTACCTGAAGTACCTCACCTGAATTTTCACTTATTGGGAGAAATGGACTGTAAGTTTCTTTTCTCTCTGCTCTTAGGGTAGGTAGAATAATATCTAATATTTTTGAATAGTTTTCAAATATACTTAATATTGTTTCATTAAAATCTCCATTTTGATATTTTTCTGTTGAGCTAACAAACTCATAGTCAAAATTAAATTCATCTAAAAAACTTCTAAGTTTTGCATTATTATGATGTCCAAAACTTTCAAATTTATCAAATGGATCTGGTATGGAAGTAAGTGGCTTGCCTATAAATTTTTCTAACATT
This sequence comes from uncultured Alphaproteobacteria bacterium, assembly GCA_902541215.1. GTDB lineage: Bacteria > Pseudomonadota > Alphaproteobacteria > HIMB59 > CACPNW01. Next base: position 63,951 of record CACBPV010000001.1, read on the forward strand.
TCTTTATTTGGAACGTTTTCAGGAACTTTTCTTAATCCATCCATATCATCAGAAAATGTGATCAGTTTTGTTGGGCAATCAATTATATAGCTAAATGCATTTTTTACCATTGATGTTCTTACAACTTCACCAAAAGTTCCAATATGAGGTAAACCAGAGGGGCCATAACCAGTTTCTAGTAATACATATCCCTTAGATGGAATTTTAAAATTTTGCAAACCACCATTTTTTTTAATGATTTGTAGTGCTTCTTTAAAAGGCCAAGCTTTTAAGGATTGTAATAATTCTTGATCAATCATTTAATTTTGCTCTAATTCTAATTTTTTTACCCAATAACAACTTTAATGAATTTGTGAAATTAAAAATTTCAGATCCTAATTTATCAAATAATTCATTTTCTAACTCTACAATATTATCAATAACATTATTAATTAAATCATTCCCTGTATCACTTAGAATTAAACTATCAGATCTTTTATCTTGTGGTTGCTGTTTTAGTATTAACTTTTTTTCTTCTAAATTAGACACACGTAAACTAACAACTGATCTGTCAATAGATGAATTTATGCATATTTCCTTTTGAGTAATATTTGTGTTTTTTTGTTGTAATAAATAAATTGTTTCTAGAATAAGATATTCGTTTAATGTGATTTCACTCTCTTTTAATTTTTTTCTTACTTTAGATTGCCATAAGTTTGATGTTTGCCAAATTAACAATGCTAATCTATTCTCATTAAGAGAAGTGTCTGCCATAGTTTTTATACAAACTGTTTGTATACAAATTAATGATTTATGTCAATACTATTCTGGTGCAATTTCTATCTCTAAACCATCAAGCTCTTCAGAAAGATCAATTTGACAGGATAATCTAGAATTATTTTTAACATCAAAAGCTTGATCCAGCATAGATTCTTCATCATCATCTATTTTTTTTAGTTTATTTGTCCATTTTTCATTAATATAAACATGACAGGTTGCACAAGCACAACATCCTCCACAGGAAGCTTCAATATCATAGCCATTGTCTCTTAGGGTTTCCATTAATGTAAAATTACTATCATACTCAATTTCAGACTTTTTACCTGATCTATCTGTGATTATTAACTTTGGCATTAAACGCCTAGTTTTTTCTGAAGTTCTTTGGAAGATGTTGTGTATCTAAAAATGTTTTTCTTATCAGGAAAGCAATACTTGAATACTTCTTGAGCCATTAAGGCAGACTCGTGAAATCCTGATAGAATAAGCTTAAGTTTTCCTGGGTACCAATTTATGTCACCAATCGCAAAGATTGAAGGTGTAGAAGTTTCAAATTTTTCAGTGTCTACTTTAATTAAGTTCTCGTGTAAGTTTAAACCCCAATCTACAATTGGACCTAGTTCCATTTTTAATCCAAAAAATGGTAAAAGGTAATCTACTTCAATTTTTGATCTTTCATTATCGTTTTCGTATTCTATCATTATTTTACTATCTTGAATCTTTGAAATTTTTTTTATTTGGCCTTTTAAAAATTTAATTTTTCCTTTTGTTTCTAATTCTTGCATTTTTGAAACGGAATCAGGTGCAGCTCTAAACTCTTTTCTTCTATGTATTAGAGTTACATTGGAATCCTTAGATAGTTCATTCGTCCAATCCAAAGCGGAATCTCCTCCTCCTGCAATTAGGAGTTTTTTATCCTTAAATATTGATTTGTCTCGAATTGCGTAAAAAACACTCTTGTTTTCGAAACTCTCAATATTCTCAATCGGAGGTTTTCGGGGCACAAAACTTCCTGCCCCTGCTGCAACTACTAAACATTTTGCTTCAATTTTTGTTCCAATATTAGTTTTTACAACCCAACCATATTCTGTTTTAGTAATTTTCTCAACTTGTTGGTTGAGATGAAATTTAGGTTTAAAGGGGTTTATCTGTTTAATTAACTCGTCAGTTAATTCTTGTCCTGTTACAACTGGTCTTGAGGGAATATCATAAATAGGTTTTTCTGGGTACAATTCAGCACACTGACCTCCAACTTTATCTAAATTATCAACTAAATGACATTTTATATTTAAAAGACCTAGTTCAAATACTGCAAATAAGCCTACTGGACCTGCACCTATAATTACTACATCAGTTTTTTCTGTCATATGTGAAAAATAACAACTTTTTTTATTATTTCTAGGGATTATATATATTCTGAATGAATTACGCTAATACTTCGAAATATTATAATCCTGCGATTTATATATGGCTATTAACAATAACCGCAATGGTTTTATTAATTATAGTAATAGGAGGTTTAACAAGATTAACCGACTCTGGACTTTCTATGACCGACTGGCGTCCAATTTTAGGTGTAATTCCTCCACTGAGTTTAGAAAATTGGTTGGCTGTATTCGAAATGTATAAACAAACACCAGAATACAAAATAGTTAACAAAAATATGACATTAAATGAGTTTAAATATATTTTTTGGTGGGAGTGGTTTCATAGAATATTTGCAAGAGCCATAGGAATTGTCTTTTTAATACCCTTGTTTTATTTCATTTTTAAAAAGGAAATTCAATCGTCACTATATATAAGACTTGGCATTGTTTTTGTGTTTGGTTTGTTTCAAGCGGTTATTGGATGGTGGATGGTAAAGAGTGGATTAACTGAAAATCCTTATGTAAGCCCTTATAGACTTACTTTTCATCTTTTAAATGCTCTTATAATTTTCTCAATTCTATTATGGATATCAATGGATTATAGGTATTCTTCTAATATAAGTTTTTTATCTACTCCAAAAACGATTGAGTTTTATATTTTAATTGCTGTAATCTTAATATTTATCACAATTGCAACAGGTGGATTTATGGCAGGAACCAACTCTGGACAATCTTTTAATACTTTTCCGCTAATGAATGGAAAAGTTATACCTGATGATTACATTATTGATGATTTAGGTATTTATAATATTTTTGAAAATACGGTTGCAATAAATTTTAATCACCGCTGGTTATCAATATTTGTTTTTTTTTATATCCTATTTGTATTTTTTAGATTTATTAAATTTGATAATAAAAATGTTTCAAGTACGCTTGTCTATTTAGTCCTATTCTTTCTAACCTTACAAGTAATTCTAGGTATTATTACTCTTTTAAGTAATGTTTACTTACCAGTCGCAAGTTTACATCAAACTAATTCAATTTTGTTATTATCAACTTTATTAATTAGTTATCATCAAATTAAAATTAGAAAGGTTAAAAATGTCTAACAAAAATATATTTGTCTTTGGGGGAACGGGTTCTATTGGAAAATCATTATCAAAAAAACTGAAGAGCAATAACTATGATCCTATAATTGTTTCTAGAAATGAGACAGAATTAAAACAATTATCTGAGGAAATTGGTTGCGAATATAAAGTTTGTGATGTTTTAGATTTTGATAAAGTTAAAAGTATTTCGGAAGAATATAAAGATCGATTATGTGGTATTGCTTTTTGCGTCGGATCTATAAATTTAAAACCTCTCAAAATGACTAAAGATGAGGATTTTATTGATTCTTTTAAAATAAATACACTTAGTGCTGTAAATGCAATTAAGTTAAATCAAGAAGCTCTAACTAAAAATAATGGTAGTATTCTACTTTATTCAACTATTGCTGTTAAACAAGGCTTTACTAATCACACAATAGTCTCGACAGCAAAAGGTGCTATTGAAGGGCTTACTTTGAGCTTAGCTGCAGAATTTGCTCCAAAAATTAAAGTAAATTGTATAGCGCCAAGTTTAACTGACGCAAAAATGACACAAAAGTTACTTAATAATGAAACTATCAAGAAAGCAATTGAAAATATGCATCCTCTACCTAAAATTGGATCTGGCGATGATTTCTCTGACATAGGGAGTTTTCTATTAAGTGATAAAAATAGTTGGATTACTGGACAAATATTTCATATAGATGGAGGAAGATCATCATTAAGAATTAAATCGTGAAATATATCTATATAATTTGTTTATCTCTTTTTTCTTTTAGCGTTTTTAGTGAGCCATTTCCAATACCTGATGATAAAGAAGTTAGCTATGATGTTATTAGAAAAAAGAAAAATATAGGGAGCTTAATATCAAAATTTGAAGAAAATGAAGATAGTGTAATTATGCATTCAGTCTTAAAGATAAACGTTAAAGTTTTATTTATTCCAGCATACAAATTTTTTCAAGAAACAAAAGAAACTTGGACAAATGGTGAATTTGTATCAATAGATGGATTTACAGACTTTGAAGACGATCGAGAGTATAAAATAATTGGCAATGATGAAGGCAATTTTTTTATTGCTAGTGGTATGGATGGAGAATTAAAATTAAATAAAAATATAGTACCATTAAATTATTGGAATATCGAAATGTTAAATGAAAAAGAAGTATTTGATACTCAAAAAGGTATTGTAAGAACAATAGAAGTAAAGCAACTTAAAGATGAAAAAATAAAAATCAATGAAATTGAAATATTAGCTAACAAGTATGTTTTTAATGCATCAAAAAATCCAAAAGATAAAGGTCCGTTCCCAGAATATACACTTTGGTATTTTGAAAAAGAGCTCATGAAAATGGAATTCAAAAACCCAAATGATAAAAAAAATATTATAACAATAATTCGTAATGATTGGGGTCAATAATTGCAAACTATTTGGATAACTGGTGGATCTTCTGGAATTGGTTTTGCTGTTGCACAAAAATTTTTAGAAGAAAATTGGAGGGTTATAATTTCTTCAAGAAATGAAGACAAATTAAAAAAAGCCGTAGAAAAATTAAAAAATATAACAAGTAATAAAGAAATCTACTATAAGTCTTGTGATGTAAGTAAGTATAAAGAAGTTGATAGTACGATTGCCCATATAGAAAACGAAATATCAACAATTAATATTGCTCTTCTAAATGCAACTGCTTACTCACCCAACAGGAATCAAGAATTTGATATAAATAATTACAAATTATTAATAGATGTTAATTTAAACGGAACAATAAATTGCATAGATGTTTTGAAAAATTATATGAAGGGTAGAGATAATTTAATATCTATAGTTTCTTCGCCAGTTGGATACAGAGGGATGCCAACAGCAGGTGCTTATGGTATGACCAAAGCAGCACAACTAAATTTGGTAGAAAGTTTATATTTTGATTTTAAAAAATTAAATATAAAAATTTCAGTCATTAACCCAGGTTTCATAGATACTGAGTCAACAAAATTAAATTCTTTTAAAATGCCTTTTTTAAAACCTGCAAGTTATGCTGCGAAAAAAATTTTTAAAGGATTAACTGGTAAATACAAATTTGAAATATATTTTCCTTTTATATTGGTGTTTACAGTAAAAATAATGAGATATTTACCTTTAAGAATTTATGCATTTATTTGGAAAAAATTAGGAAATTTTTAGTTTGTTTCACCAATATAAATTCCAAGACCTTCAGCTACTTTAATTAAAGGATCATTTATTTGAACAGTTTTAGAATACCCAGCAACTTGACTAAGCATTAAATCTTGTACCCCTCTGTCTTTCCATACAACTACTCTATTAAATTTTTTCTTCGCAATTAAATCAACAGCATAAACTCCAAAGGCACTTGCAATTAAACGATCTCTATGAGTTGGTTGAGCACCTCTTTGAACGTGCCCAAGAACTGTAACTCTTGTTTCAGAGTCTGTTATTTTATAGATTTCATCACCGAGATAATTTCCTATCCCTCCAAGGCGCACCTCTCCATCAACATATTTCACTGTAGCTTTTTTACCGTTTTCTTTTTTAACAGCTTCTGCAACAACAATTAATGCATGATTTCTTCCTTTAGACCTAAGTTTTTCAATATGATCAGCTATTGATTTTATTGAATATCGAATCTCAGGAATCAAAATAACATCTGCTCCTCCAGCAATACCAGCATTCAAAGCAATGTGGCCTGCATCTCTACCCATTACTTCTAAAATCATTACTCTTCTGTGGCTTGCTGCTGTTGGTTGAAGCATATCTAAAGCATTTGTTGCTACGTCGACTGCAGTATCATATCCTATAGATAGTTCATTATGCTTTACATCATTATCAATAGTCTTTGGAATGCCTACAAAATTTATATTTCCTTTTTTTGTAATACTTTGAAGAATTTTTAAACTTCCATCTCCACCAATACCTATTAGTGCATCTATTCCTAATTGTTTAAAACCTTCTATAACTAATTCAGATGAGTCTATTTTTTTTCCATTCCTTATAATTTTTTTAAAAGGGTTGCCTTTGTTATTTGATCCCAAGAAAGTTCCACCCATTCTCATTAGGCTACCCTCAAAATTTTGAGGATCTAATTTTATAACATCCAGTGGTTCTTTCAATAATCCAAGTGTTCCATCCTTAATTCCATAAACTTCCCAATTGTATTTATTATGTGCTCTTAATGTAACAGCTCTAATTACTGCATTTAAACCTGCACAATCTCCACCGCTTGTTAAAATTGCTATTTTTTTTATCACAGGGCGTTTATATACTATTATTATATTTTTACTTATTTATTTTCATGGATGACATAAACAAACTTATAGAAATTTTAAAAAATTTTGAACAAGAACATAGGGATCTTGATGAAATACTTATTAGGCTTCAAGAAAAGAATACTGTAGATTTTTTACAAATTCAAAGGTTAAAAAAAAGAAAATTAATCCTAAAAGATAAAATATTAGAAATTCAAAATAAATTAGAACCAGATAGTATAGCTTAAGAAAAAAAACTTTTTAAAAATTTAGGCGCGTTATCCTTTACAAAAGATATTCTTTCCTTAAATTTTGGAATTTTTGATATTCTCTTAAGATTTTTATCGATATTTTCTTCAACATACTTCATTTCTTTTGTAAAAAAAACGAATAAGGCATTAGTATATACTCCTGATAGAATAAGTCTTTTTGTATAAAAATTGAAATCTGTTGAATTATCTCCAGCTAAATACCACATTGTATTTACTGAATTATATAAACTCTTTTTGGATATTTTATTATTTGTTGGCAGCAAAAGATGGTTAAAAGTTTTATAATAAAAATCTTTATCTTCATTTAATATATCAAATCGCAATAATAATATTTTTTTTATTCTTTTGTTAATTGGAAAATTAATTAAATTAATTTTTTTTAATTTATATTTAAGTTTTTCATTAATATTTTGTAGAGCATATTCTAATAAATCCTTATATCCATTTGGAAAAAAATAAAATAAATCATTTTTTTTTGTATTTTGTTTTTGTAATTTTGAAAATATTTCTGATGACCAACCTTCAATTGATACAATTTTTTTTGCTTTTATGAGGATATCTTCTTTTTTTTTATTTTCTGTTATTTTCATTTTTCCAATAATTCGTTATTTCTTTTTCAAAACCAAAAGCATTTTTATGTGCTAAGCGCGATGTATACAAAATACCGTTTAGATGGTCTACTTCATGTTGTACTACCCTTGCATGTAAGCCTTCAACTTCATTTTCAATCACTTTACCATCAAGATCAAATCCAGAATATTTAATTTTTTTAAATCTTCTAACTAAGCCTTGCATACCAGGAATAGATAAACAACCTTCCCAATCATCCTCAGTTTCTTTTCCCATAGGTGTAAAACTAGGATTTATTAATGGTGTTATCTCAATTTTATCTTTCTCTTCATTATCAGGATTACGAAATACTATTATTTGCTTTGAAATATGTACTTGGGGTGCAGCTAAACCTATACCGTTATAGTCAAGCATTGTTTCAGACATATCATAAACTATTTTTTTTAGGGAATCTGATGAGAATTCTTTTATCTCAGAACATTCTTTTAGCAATACGGGATGACCGATTTTTGATATTTTGAGAATTGACACATATTAAATATAAGTATTTTTTCTAATATACCAATAGATTAATTTAATATATCCGTTTGCAAATAATATGAGTTTATGTTACTAGCCTGATCCCATGACACTTTTGGTAAACGTAAAAGATAATAATGTAGAACAAGCAATTAGAACGCTTAAGAAGAAAATGCAGCGCGAAGGTTTGTATAAAGAAATGAAGCTACGTAAACATTATGAAAAACCTTGTTTGAAACGTGCCAGAGAAAAAGAAGAAAATATAAGAAGAGCCAGGAAGTCTGCAAAAAGAAATAACGGTTAAGCAGATAGACTTTTTACTATATCCTCACACATTTTTTTAGCATCTCCAAATAACATAGTCGTATTATCTCTATAAAACAATTCATTATCAACACCAGAATAACCGGTTGCCATTGAACGTTTTACAAATAAAACGCTCTGAGATTTTTCTACGTCTAAAATAGGCATACCAAAAATAGGAGAGGACTCATCCGTTTTTGCAGCTGGATTTGTTACATCATTTGCCCCAATAACAAAAGAAACCTCTGTCATAGGAAAATCATGATTAATTTCATCTAGCTCCAAGACTTCTTCATAAGGAACATTAGCTTCAGCTAGTAAGACATTCATATGACCTGGCATTCTTCCTGCGACTGGGTGTATTGCATATCTTACCTCTATTCCTTCTTTTTTTAATATGTCACCCATTTCTCTTAAAGCATGTTGCGCTTGTGCTACAGCCATTCCATATCCTGGTACAATAATTACAGAGTCTGCATTTTTCATTATATATGCCGCATCCTCTGCATTACCTTGTTTAACAATTTTATCTGAGTTATCCTTACTAGCAATAGTGTCTTGCTCACCACCAAAACCTCCTAGAACAACATTAATAATTGATCTATTCATCCCTTTACTCATAATATAACTTAATATTGCACCAGACGCTCCAACGAGAGCACCAGTTATGATTAAGAGATTATTACTTAGAGTAAATCCTATGCCACAAGCTGCCCAGCCTGAATAAGAGTTTAACATAGAGACTACAACTGGCATGTCAGCTCCACCTATAGGAATCACTACAAGAAATCCTAATAATATTGAAACAATAACTATTACCCAAAAGATTGTTGGAGATTGATTAATTACAAATAATACAATCAAGAAAATAATTACAAGAAAAATTAGTGCATTTGTAAGATGCTGAAACTTAAATACTATAGGCTTTCCTGAAATTGTACCTTGTAATTTTCCAAAAGCTAAAACTGAACCAGAGAAAGTGATAGCACCAATAAATGTTCCAATACTCATTTCAACTAAACTAGCAGTTTTAATTGATCCAACTTTTCCGATACTAAAAGCTACGGGATCATAGAATGCAGCAGCAGCAACAAATACAGCTGCTAAACCTACTAAACTATGAAAAGCCGCCACCAATTGAGGTAATGCTGTCATCTCAATTCTAAGAGCAATAAATGAACCTATTGCACCACCAATAAGTATAGCAGCTCCAATTTCATAATAACTAAGAACTGATTTGAACATAAGTGTTGTAAACACGGCTATAATCATTCCAATGATACCAAAAATATTACCCATTCTTGAAGATTCAGGGTGAGATAAACCTCTTAAAGCAAAGATAAATAATAACGCAGAAATTAAATATAATATCGCAACCATGTTAGAAGACATTATTCTTTTTCCTTTGTTTTTTTAGTTTTTTTCTTAAACATCGAAAGCATTCGATATGTTACTAAGAAACCTCCAAAAATATTAACTGAAGCTAATATAACACCAATTAATCCAAAAATTTTTGAAGTATCAAAACCTTGAGGACCGGCTGCCAATATTGCCCCAACTATAATTACACTTGATATTGCATTTGTCACACCCATCAATGGACTATGTAAAGCTGGAGTAACTGACCAAACTACATAATAACCAATAATACAAGCTAAAAAAAATACTGTTAGTCCAATAACAAAAACTTCTGAAGAATGTGCTTCCATATTACTTAAATTGCTCCAATCTTACATCCCCGTCATGCGTTAGTAAAACAGAATTAATTATTTCATCATCAAAATCAAAATTTATTTTTTTATTTTCTTTGTCTATTAATAAACTTAAGAAGTTAAAAATATTTTTAGCATACAGTGCTGATGCATCTTTAGCCACTCTTCCAGGAACATTTCCATAACCAACTATTTTTACTCCATTATGCAATACTATTTCATTCATTTTACTTAAAGGGCAATTACCTCCTGCTTCCACAGCCAAATCAATTACTACTGAACCTGGTATCATCGAAGAAACCATTTCTTCTGTGATTAAAACTGGAGCTTTTTTCCCAGGAATAAGAGCTGTACAAATTACTATATCTTGTTTTGAAACTGTTTCAGCTATCAATTGAGCTTGTTTTTTCTTGTAATCTTCACTCATTTCCTTTGCATAACCACCTGCGGTTTCAGCATTTTGAGCTTCATCATCTTCAACCATTATGAATTTTCCACCAAGACTTTCAACTTGTTCCTTAGTTGCTGCTCTAACATCAGTGGCAGACACTACTGCGCCAAGTCTTTTTGCTGTTGCTATAGCTTGTAAACCTGCAACTCCTACTCCAAGTATCATAACTTTTGCTGGATTAACTCTTCCAGCTGCAGTCATCATCATTGGAAAAGCTTTTCCAAATTGCTCAGCTGCATCAATTACACTTCTATACCCCGCTAAGTTAGCTTGGGATGATAGAACATCCATACTTTGCGCTCTACTTATTCTAGGAATTAATTCCATACAACATGATGATATTTTGTTTTTGTTTAAATTAGAAAATTCAGATTTATTTTCATACGGATTTAAAATTCCAATTAGTAATGAATTGCTTTTTAAGTTATTTATATCATCAGTGCTTGGCATTCTAACACATAAACAAACATCAGCCTTCAAGCATTCAGATCTAGTAACAATTTTTGCTCCAGCTTCTTCATAATTTGAATTCTGATATCCTGAAGTTTCACCCGCTCCATTTTCAATTATAACTTCAAAACCTAGTCTAGAAAAAAGCTTTACGGACTCAGGGGAGATAGAGACTCTTGTCTCGTTGTTATCATTTTCTTTAATAGCAGATAAGAACATGAGTTCTTATATTGATAGGTTCGCTAAATTTAAAGCTTTTTGTTGGTTTTTCATTAATTTTTTTGAGTTAAAATCTTCAATGAGCTCATGGAATATTCTGTACCAATTCACCTCAGCTTTTAAATGCATAAAGACTGAACCTAGTCCTACTGCTGCTCTATCCATGAACACAAATTCTTTTGGAGGTTTAACACCGCCTAGTTTTTTAAGTTCCTGATGAACCTCAGAAGCAATTTGTGCACCATATATACCACTATCACTTTCTTGTATTTTTTGAACTTTATCTTCCATCAAAGGTGAATATAAAAATCCTGCCCATTTATTTAATACTTTTAATTTCTCTTTTGTAATATCTGTAAATCCCCATTGCTCATATGCATGAACTGCCTTTGAATTGTCTTTTTCTTGAAGAGCAAAATATAAGTCAATTACACCTTGAATGAAATTACCATTAAAAATTCTCATACAACCAAAATCATATATATTAATACTGAGGTCTTTTTTTTGTACAGAATAATTTCCTAAATGTGGATCTCCGTGAAGCACTCCGTATTCAAAGAATGGTTTATACCACGCTTTATACATGTTAGCTGCTAATGTATTTCTTGTTTCTTTAGCAGATTTTTTAAAATTCAAAATAGGTTCGCCATCTAACCAACTCATAGTTAGTAATCTCTTTGTAGATAATTTATCATAGGTTTTTGGAACATGAACAAAGTTTATATTTGAAAATATATTTCTAAATACAGACATTAATTTTTTTTCTCTTTCATAATCTAGCTCTTCTTTTAGTCTTTCAGTGATTTCTTTGTATACTTCATCAGTTTTGATCGCTTTGTTATAGGACTGATAAATTGAAAAAATCATTTTTAATTGTGAAAGATCAGCACTAACTGCTGAAGCCATGTCTGGGTATTGGAGTTTGCAAGCGACTATATCATCATTTTTTATTTTAGCTTTATGAACTTGTCCAAGAGAAGCTGCTCTTGTTGCTTCTTTATCAAACTCAATAAAATTTTCTTGCCAATCCTGATTTAATTCTGCAGCCATTCTTCTTTTAACAAATAACCATCCCATCGGTGGAGCATTAGACTGCAAATGCATAAGTTCTTGTGCGTACTCATCAGGAAGTAAGTCAGGTATAGTTGCTGATAATTGTGCCACTTTCATTAATGGCCCTTTAATACTTCCAAGAGCAGCTCTTATTTCTGAAGCATGTTTTTCTTTATCTAACTTAACACCTAAATATCTTTGACTTGCAAGTTTTGTAGCTAATTTTCCAACAACACCGCCAACTTTCGCATACCTTGTAAGCTGTTTTGTAAGAGATTTCGCTTCTTTATCTTTCATCAATATTATTCCTCTAATTGGTCAATCAAATTCTCAATTACATTAACTCCTTTTTGCCAGAAATCTTTTTTCTTCGGATTTAATCCAAAAGGCTTCAATAGTTTATCATATGTATCACTTCCACCGCTCTCTAACAAAGTAATGTATTTGTCTTCAAATTTAGGTAGTTTACTTTCGTAAACGTTAAAAAGAGAATTAACAAGACAATCACCAAAAGCATATGCATAAACATAAAATGGTGAATGAATAAAATGAGGTATGTAACTCCAGAAATATTTGTAATCATCATTAAATTTTATTGAAGGTCCTAAGCTTTTCTTTTGAACATCAATCCAAATTTCACAAATCTCGTCAACGCTTAATTCTTTGATTTTTCTTTGATGATGAATACGTTTTTCAAATTCAAAAAATGCAATCTGCCTCACAACAGTGTTTAGCATATCTTCGACTTTGTTTGCCAAAAGCCCCTTACGTTCATTTTCTTTTGTAGTAATAGATAAAAGAGATTTAAAAGTTAACATTTCTCCAAAAACACTTGCAGTTTCAGCAAGTGTTAACGGTGTTGAAGAGTTAAAATAAGTTTGTTTTTGTCCTGCTAAATATTGATGAATTCCGTGTCCTAGTTCGTGAGCAAGAGTTGCAATATCTCTTGCTTTACCCTGGTAATTAACAAGTATAAATGGATGAACTGATGGAACAGTAGAAGCAGCAAAAGCACCGGGAGATTTACCTGAAATTACTGGGGCGTGTATCCATGAATTATCAAAAAATTTATTTACAATATTTCCAGCTCTCTTATCAAAATTTGAATAAGCATCAGATACAATTTGTCTTGCATCTTTCCAGGAATAAATACTCTGTGATTGAAAAGGTAGTGGTGCATTTCTGTCCCAATACATTAAAAATTTCTTTTTTAACCATTTTGATTTTATTTTATAATAACGATGAGCAATTTTTGGATAATTTTCTTTTATTGTTTCAGTTAAGGCTTCTACAACTTCATCTTCAACTACATTAGATAAATTTCTTGAACTGACTGGATTTGGCAATCCTCTCCATTTATCATTGATTGATTTATCTTTTGCAAGATTATTAGTAATAGACGTAAACAAACTAATGTTATCTTTTAAGACAGCAGATACTGCCTCAGCTGATTTTTTACGATTTGATTCTTTTTTATCAGAAAGAAAATTAAAAATTTCAGCACTAGATAAATTTTTGCCCTTGAAAGGAAATTTAAGTGATGCAATTGTATCATCAAATAGTCTGATCCAGGCTGATCTAGAAGTAATACTTTTTTCTTGAAGTAATTTTTCTGTTTTAACATCTAATTGATAAGGTTTGAATTTTCGAATATTTTTTATCCAGTTTTTGTAAATTTTTAGTTTTTTATCAGCATAAATTTTTTTTAAATTTTTTTCAGAAATTTCATTTATCTCAAGACTAAAGAAGACAATTGAGGCGGCAATATTTGTTATTTGCTCCTGCATTTGCTGATAAAAGATTTTATTCTTTTCATTATTACCATCCTCTGCAACTAATAAATGCGCATAAGACAAAATTTTATCTATTTTTGTATCAATATCCTCTAATTCAATAATGGCTTTTAAGAGTTGATTAGAACTAATCTTGGAGATTTTGGAGGCGTATTTTTTCTCAAATTTTTTAGTTGATATTCTGAGCTTATTTAAATCATTATTCAGCTTCTTAGCTTTTGGGGATTCATATAAATCCTTTAAATTCCAAATGGGTAGTTTACCAAGGGTATTTTTTGTTGAATTTTGATAATTTTTTTGTTTCATATTTTACTATTTCGATATAGGTCTAATATCAAAGCTTTGTAGGGAGGACAGAAAGCATGATTGTTAATTTTGACGAATTTAATAGCATACCGGGTATATTTTATCATCAAGCAAATGATCTAAAAGATCAACCATATTTATGGAAAAAAGAGAATGATAAATATGTTTCTTTAAGCTGGTCACAAGTAAAAGAACAAGTCGAAAGTTTAGCAACATACCTAAAAGATCTGGGAATTTTAGAAGGAGATAGAGTACTAATTTTATCTGAAAATAGGCCTGAATGGCAAATCACTGATTTAGCAATAATGTCCATAGGAGCAATTTCAGTTCCTGCTTATACAACGAGTACAACCAATGATTATAAATATATTATTGAGCATTCTGGTGCTAGATGTGCCATCGTATCATCACACGAGTTAATGAAAAAAGCTCTACCTGCAATAGAAAAAATTTCACATTGTCAAAACGTAATAAAAATTAATGATGATAATGAAACTTATACAGAAGTTGTAAATATTTTATCATACAATAAAATTATAAATGATAATTTAGAAAAAAGTAAAAATTCTAATGAAATAGAAAAAATATCAAAAAATTATAAAAGAAAAGATACAGCATGTATTATTTATACATCAGGTACTGGGGGCAATCCTAAGGGAGTGATGTTAAGTCATGGAGCAATGCTGAGAAACTGTGCTTCCTGTGATAAGTTACTTGAGAGTCTTACTAGTGATTTAACAAAAGAAATTAGATATTTATCATGGTTGCCATTATCTCATTCATATGAGCATACTTTACAATTCTTAGAAATGGGTCAAGGTGCACAAATCTATTACGCAGAAAGTATAGATAAATTATTAGTAAATATGGCTGAGGCAGCGCCACATTTTATGACAGCTGTTCCAAGATTTTATGATTCTTTACACACACGTATTTCACAAGGTCTAAAAAACCAAAGTAAATTAAGTCAACGCTTCTTTGCAATTACATTAAATCTAGGAAAGAAAAAATATTTTGGTGAGCAGATGAGCTTCTCTGAGAGATTTATGAATGGATTGATGGATAGAATAGTAAGAAAAAAAGTTAAGAAAAGATTTGGCGGAAGTCTCAGAGCATTGATATCAGGAGGCGCAGCACTAAACTTTGAAGTTGGATTATACCTAAGCGCCCTTGGCCTTCCACTACTTCAAGGATACGGACAAACTGAAACTGCTCCTGTTATTTCTGCAAACCCTCCTGAAAAAATTAAATTAGATACTGTTGGAAAAGTTCTTAAGGGAAATGAAGTGAAAATTTCTGAAGATGGAGAAATTTTAGCTCGTGGTGAACTAATTATGAATGGTTATTGGAATGATCCTGAGTCAACTAATAAAACTATAATCGATGGATGGGTTCATACAGGTGATATTGGTGAATTTGATGAAGAAGATTATTTAAAGATAACAGATAGGAAAAAAGATATTATTGTAAATGCAGGTGGAGATAATATTTCTCCTTCAAGAATAGAGGCAAAACTAGATATTGAACCTGAAATTGCTCAATCAATGTTATATGGGGATTTCAAAAATTACCTAGTTGCAATTTTGGTGCCTAATAAAGATTTAGCTTTAGAATGGGCAAAAGAAAATAATGTTGAGGGTGATTTAAATGAAATAATTCAAGATTCTTCATTTAATAAAAAAATGAAAGAAGTTGTAGATAAAATTAATAAAAGCCTTTCTAGTATTGAGCAAATAAGAAAATTTATTCTCATTGATCACGAGTTTACAATTGAAAACAATATGATGACACCTTCCATGAAAGTAAGAAGGTTTAAAGTAAAAGAGATGTATGGAGAAAATTTAGAGAAACTATATTAAGTTTCTCTTTTATCGAATTTTTCTTTTTGTTCAGAAGTAATTTCAGTTTGAAATTTTGTTTTCCACTCTGAGTATGGCATACCATAGATCATTTCTCGTGCTTCATCGTATGAAATTGAAATATTTTTCTTTTCTGCAGCACTAACATACCATTTTGAAAGACAGTTTCTGCAAAAACCTGATAGATTCATTAAATCAATATTTTGTACATCTGTTCTATTTTTTAGATGATGAATCAATCTTTCTGCAACATCAGCAAGTAATTCTCTATCAAAGTTTTTGGTCATATTACGTAAATAAATTATATAAATCTTTTTTTGTGCTATATATATAAAAATTAATGAAACGTAACAGAAAAGCTAAAATTTTAGCTACGCTAGGTCCTGCATCATCAGATAAAAAAATAATAGAAGATTTATTTATTGCTGGATGTGATGTTTTTAGATTAAATTTTTCACATGGCGATTTAGAAACTCATAGAAAAAATTATGAAAATATTAGATCTCTTGAAGAAAAACATAATCATGCGTCATGCATATTAGCCGACTTACAAGGACCCAAATTAAGAGTGGGCACATTTAAAAATACAAAAGAAAATTTAGTCAAAGGTCAAAGTTTTGTATTAGATCTTTCAAGTGAGCCTGGAGATAATAATAGGGTTAACTTTCCTCATGAAGAAATTTATGATTTTTTAACACCTAATTCTATTTTATTAGTAAATGATGGAAGAATAAGATTACAAGTTGTTGAACAAAAAAAAGATAGTTTAATTACAGAAGTTTTAAATGATGCTGAAATCTCAAATAACAAAGGTGTAAATATACCTGATGTAATTCTTCCTATAGACGCCCTTACCAAAAAAGATAAATCTGATCTTATGAAGGCATTAGATATGGGAGTTGATTGGGTTGCACTTTCTTTCGTGCAACAAGCAGAGGATATACACAAACTAAAAAAAATAATTAACAATAAAGCACTCGTGATGGCGAAAATTGAAAAGCCTTCAGCAGTAAAAAATATTGATGATATTATAAATGCTGCAGATGGAATTATGATAGCTAGAGGTGATTTGGGTGTTGAAATGCCAACAGAACAAGTTCCGATAGTTCAAAAAAATATTATTAAAAGATGTAGGCACTTTGGTAAGCCAGTTGTTGTTGCTACACAAATGCTTGAAAGTATGATTGAAAATCTTGTGCCAACGAGAGCTGAAGCGTCTGATGTTGCTAATGCTATTTACGACGGAACAGATGCTGTAATGTTATCTGGCGAGTCTGCTGTTGGAGCACATCCAATAGAAGTAGTAAGAACGATGAATAAAATAATAGAAAATGTTGAGAATGATAAAAATAATTATGATTTACAAATTACTCAAGAAAATATTGATGATGTTGATAATACAGATGCAATAACTTTAGCAGCTTACTCAATTGCAAAAAAATCAGATGCAAAAGCAATAATTACATTTTCTGTAAGTGGAAGAACAACGACAAGAATGGCTAGAGAAAGAGCACCAGTTCAAATTGTTGGTTTATCTCCAAATATTAATACTACAAGAAAAATGCAATTATACTGGGGTGTAAACTCCTGTCATACTCAAGAAGATGCTAAAAATGCACAAGATATGGTTAATATTGCATGTTCAATTGCAAAAAATAAAAAATTAGTAAAACCAGGAGATAATGTAGTTATCTCAGCTGGTGTTCCATTTGGAAGTGCTGGTACTACTAATCTGCTTAGATTAGCTGAAATAATTGCTGATAAAGATCTTAAGTAAGCTTATTACAAGCTTCTTTTATTCTGTTGCACGCATCTTCTAGAATTGCATCACTAGTTGCATAAGATAATCTAAAATAAGGCGATAACCCAAATGCTGCACCATGCACTCCTGCTACTCCTTGGTCTTCTAAAAGGTATGTCATGAAATCTTCATCATTGGAGATATGTTTTCCATTTGGTGTCTTTTTTCCAATTATACCCTCGCAATTTGGATAAACGTAAAAAGCTCCTTCTGGTTTTTGACATGTAATTCCATCAATATCATTTAATTTATTCAATACTAAATCTCTACGTATCAAAAATTTTTTATTATGCTCGTTTATAAAATCCTGCGGACCACTTATTGCTTCAACTGCAGCAGCCATTGTAATTGAAGAAGTTGATGTTGTGCTTTGTGATTGTATTTTGTTCATAGCAGCAATAATCTCTTTTGGAGCTCCACAATATCCAAGTCTCCATCCTGTCATGCAATATGATTTTGAAACACCATTAAGTGTCAAACATCTGTCTTTCAGTGAAGGTTCAATAGAAGCAAGAGTATGAAATTCTATGCCATCGTAAACAATTTTTTCATATATATCATCACACATTATAAGAACATTAGGATATTTTTTTAAGATAAGTGCTAAGTCTTCTAACTCTTTTTTTGAATAAACTGAGCCAGTCGGATTACTAGGACTATTTAACATTAACCATTTTGTTTTAGAGTTTATATTTTTTTCTAGTTGTTCTGGTGTAATCTTAAAATTTTGTGATTGAGGACATTTAACTATCACAGGCTTACCTTCTGCTAATAAAACAATATCTGGATAACTAACCCAAAAAGGAGCTGTTATAATGACCTCATCTCCTGGATTAATTGTTGCCATCATAGCATTATAGATAATGTGTTTGCCTCCGACACCGCATATGATTTCATCTAATTGATAATCAATATTATTATCTTCTTTGAATTTTTTCTGAATTGCTTTTTGTAATTCTGGTGTACCTTTTCCTGGTACATATTTTGTTTTGCCCTCTTCCATTGCTTTACTAGCAGCATCTCTTATATTTTTTGGTGTGTTAAAATCTGGCTCACCTGCTGCAAGAACAATTACATCTTTACCCTCGTCCTTCAAAGCTTTGGCTTTGACATTTATACCTACAGTCATTGAAGGTTTTATTTTACTCAGTCTATCTGCAACAAAATTCATTTAAATTATAAAATGTTCAATAATTAGACTAGCACAAGTTAACAACAAAAAAATAGCAAAAATCTTTCTTAATACTAACTTATCTATATTTGATGAAACTTTAGCACCAATTCCAGCAGTAAATATACTAGTTATCGATATAAAAAAAACTATTATAATATTTACATAACCAAGAGAATAAATGGGAAGTTCATTAATATTTGAACCAGTATACATAAATGTAAGTGTTCCTGGAAAAGCAATTAAAAAACCAAAAACAGCAGAGGTACCAACTGCTTCATGAATCTTTTTTGAAAACATTGTTAAAGTAGGAACACTAAAACTTCCACCACCTATACCAATTGTTGCAGATAAAAAACCAATAGAAGAGCTTATTAAAAAATTAATTATATTAGATGATGGTATATCATTGCTTACAACAATTGGGCTTTGTTGAAACAGCATATTTAATGAAATCAAAAATGCCAGAATAACAAAAAGAATAACTAAACTCTGTCCTGAAATAGCACTTGCTGCAAGTGAGCCTACCATTGATCCTATTATTATTCCTATTGCCCATTTTTTTACAATTATCAAATTTGTATTTTTAAGCTTAACATGGGATCTTATAGAAGAAATTGAAGTAAAACAAATTACACCAAGAGAAGATGCTACAGCAACATGCATGACAATTTCTGAGCTGTAACCAAGATTAAGTAAAATAAAGTAAGTTACAGGTACTATTATTATTCCTCCTCCAACTCCTAATAATCCTGCAATAAAACCAGAGACTAGACCTGTTAATAAAAAAATAAATACTATTGAAGTCAAATAAATTTCCGTATTTTAAGTTTCATTAATGTAGTAAACAATTTAATATAAAAGTAAATAAGACTATGAAACATGTACATTGGATAGGAACTGGACTATCTTCTATACCAGGAATTAGAAGATTAGCTAAAAATTTAGATAATTTTACAGTATGGAATAGAACATTAGATAAGGCTATAAAGAGTATTGACCATGTAGATAAAAACAATGTGAACGCAAAACAGTTTGATGTTGATTTATTATTTAACGAAACAAATCCAGGTGATATTGTTATTTCTCAACTGCCAGCAAACAAACATTTAGAAATAGCTAAACTTTGTTTAAAACATAAATGTCATTTTGCATCTACTAGTTACCTTAATCCAGAAATAAATATGCTAAATCCAGATGTAAAAAAAGAAAATTTAGTATTTATCAATGAGGTCGGTTTAGACCCAGGTATCGATCATTTTTTTTCCCATTTACTTGTCAGTGATCTTAAAAAAATCTCGACTGGAAAAACAGAAGTGGTTTATGAATCATATTGTGGAGGTTTTCCAGCAATTCCAAATGATTTCAAATATAAATTTAGTTGGTCTCCAGCTGGAGTAATCAAAGCCTTAAACAATGATGCAAAATATATAACAAAAGGAAAAATAAATACTGTAACTCCTTACAAATCTATTAGTTCTTATTCAATATCTGATGAAAATTTTGAAGCTTATCCAAACAGAGATTCAACACCATATGTAAGTGAATACTTGTTTGATGAGAAATGGAAAGTCAAAGAATTCGTAAGAGGAACTTTACGACTTGATGGTTGGAAAGAGGCATGGCTAGATATTTTTTCAATGCTTGAAAATAGATCAGATAATATAGAAGCTGAAATCAATGAAAAAAGTGAAGAATTATTAAAAGATAATAAATATTTACCTGAGGAAGAAGATCGCGTTGTACTTTCTGTAAAACTTAAAGCTTTTGAAAATCATAATAAAATTTTTGATAGTTCTTATTTTTTAGATGAAAAAGGAAGTGGTGAAAATACTGCAATGGGCAAACTTGTATCGATTACTTTATCAGCTGCGATTGATCTAATTTTGGATAATAAAATTGAGACTGGTGTTAAAACTGCACCACATAAAACAGAAGACATTATGTATTTTTTTAAAATTTTAAATGATTATAAAATTAATATCCAACAAGAGAATGGATAAGCAATTAACCAATATTGGTATTATTAGAGAGTCTAGAAATGATGAAAATAGAACTCCTCTAGTCCCAGAACATATTAAAAAATACAAAGAAAGCAATCCAAATATTAATTTCATTATTCAGCCATCAAATAGTAGATGTTATGCTGATGAAGAATATGAATTATGTGGTGCTAAAATTAATGAAAATTTAAATGAATGCTCAATCATATTCGGAGTTAAAGAAATTGATCCAAATATTTTAATTAATAATAGGACATATCTTTTTTTTTCTCACACTTTTAAAATTAATAAACAACAAAAAAATATTGAAAAACATAAGAAAGACCTACTCTTATCAATTTTAAATAAAAAAATTACATTGATTGATTATGAAAATATCAGAGGTAAAAATGGTACAAGATGTTTAGGTTTTGGAAGATTTGCAGGTATTGTTGGTTGTTATAATACCTTAAATTTATTGCTTAAAGTGCTTGGAAAACAATCTCTTGCTAGTGCCTATAAAATTAATGATTATGAAAGATTAGTGTTAAATTTAAAAAATTTATATTTTCCTAAAACTAAAATTCTAGTTACTGGTGATGGTAGAGTTGCAAAAGGAGTAATTGAACTTTTAAATCTAACAAACATTAAAGCAGTATCAAAAAAAGACTTTTTGGAAAAAAAATTTGATCAACCTATTTTTTGTAATTTAGAAACTAAAGATTATGTTACAAATAATTCTTCCACCAACTTTAACCTTGAGCATTTTATTGATAACCCTCAAGATTATTCGAGTTCTGCATTACAATATTTAAAAGAAACTGATATATTTATAAGTGCACATTACTGGGACCCATCTTCTCCAAAAATATTTGAGAATGAAGACTTAAAAGTTTTACAAAATCTAAAGATTGTTGGCGATATTACTTGTGATATTAATGGCTCAGTTCCAACTACAATACGATCAACAACAATTGAGGAGCCAAATTATTGGATTGAAAGATATACTTTAAAAGAAATAGATGAAAATAATGATGGAATTGCTGTTATGGCAGTTGATAATCTACCATCTGAATTACCACGTGATTCAAGTACAGAATTTAGTGAAGGTATAATTAATGAAGTTCTTCCTTTTTTATTAAAAGAAGATGATGGAAGAATATTAAATGGAACAATAACAACAGATGGTAGTTTTTTAGAAAAGTACAATTATCTAAATGATTATATTAGAATCAATGAATAAAGCAGAAAAAAAACATCATCTCTCTTCCGAAATCACAACACCTTTTAAAATTGTCAGTGATTTTAATCCAAGTGGTGATCAGCCTGAAGCAATTAAAAGTATTGTTAAAAGTCTAAATGAAGGAGAACAAGAACAAGTTCTTTTAGGTGTCACTGGATCAGGTAAGACCTTTACAATGGCTAAAGTAATTGAAAAAGTACAGAAACCGACTTTAATAATGGCGCCAAACAAAACATTAGCAGCACAACTTTATGGCGAAATGAAAAATTTGTTTCCAAATAATGCTGTTGAATATTTTGTCAGTTATTATGATTATTACACACCAGAAGCATATGTACCAAGGACTGATACATATATTGAAAAAGAATCTTCAATAAACGAACAAATTGATCGTCTAAGACATTCAGCTACTAGATCTTTAGTAGAAAGAAGAGATACAATCATAGTATCATCGGTTTCTTGTATTTATGGTATTGGATCAGTTGATGCTTATTCTTCAATGTCTTTTACTTTAGATAAAAATCAATCGATAAGTAGAGAGATTATTATCAGAAAATTGGTAGAACTTTTATACAAACGTCGTGACATGGACTTTAGAAGAGGTAGCTTTAGAGCTAAAGGAGATATTTTAGAAATTTTCCCCTCTCACTATGAAGATATTTCTTGGAAAATTTCTATGTTTGGAGATGATATAGAGAGTATAACGCAAGTGGACCCACTTACAGGAGAGAGGCTTGGGGAACTTGAACAAATAAGAATCTTTGCAAACTCTCATTATGTAACTCCAAAGCCAACAATAAAAAAAGCAATTACCATGATTAAAAATGATCTTAAAAAACAATTAGAGATTTTTGAAAAAGAAAAAAAATATTTAGAAAGACAAAGATTAGATGAGAGGACTACATTTGACTTAGAAATGATGGAAACTACAGGAAGTTGTAGTGGTATTGAAAATTATTCTAGATATTTGTCAGGAAGAAAGCCGGGGGAGCCTCCTCCTACACTTTATGAATATATTCCAGAAGACTCTTTATTGTTTATAGATGAAAGCCATCAAACATGTGGTCAAATAGCAGGAATGTACAAAGGTGATTTTTCTAGAAAATCAACTTTAGCTCAATATGGTTTTAGACTACCAAGTTGTGTTGATAACAGACCTTTAAAAAGAGAAGAATGGGATGCAATGCGTCCACAAACTATTTTTGTAAGTGCAACGCCAGGAGATTATGAACTTGAAAAGACAGGTGGTACCTTTGTTGAACAAGTAATTAGACCAACTGGTTTAATTGATCCTCCTATTGAGATAAGGCCAACAAAGCATCAAATTGATAACTTAATTGATGAATGTAAAAAGACTATAGATAAAGGTCATCGCGTTCTAATCACAACACTTACAAAAAAAATGGCCGAAGATCTTACTGAATATATTAATGAAGAAGGATTAAAGGTAAGATATCTTCACTCTGATATCGATACATTAGAAAGAATAGAAATTATTAGAGATCTAAGACTAGGAGTTTTTAATGTTTTAGTTGGAATAAATCTTCTTAGAGAAGGTTTAGATATTCCTGAATGTGCTTTAATGGCTATATTAGATGCTGATAAGGAAGGTTACCTTCGTTCTAGAACTAGTTTAATTCAGACTATTGGTAGGGCTGCAAGAAATGTTGAGAGTAAAGTCTTAATGTATGCTGACAATATTACCACTAGTATGAGAGAGGCAATCGAAGAAACCGATAGGAGGCGATCAAAACAACTGGAATATAATAAAATAAATAAAATAACACCGATTAGTATTAAAAAGAATATTCAAGAAATAATTGAAAATACAGCTGAACAAGATCATGTTACTGTTGAAATTGATAATGCTAAGGAATTAGTTGGAAAAGACTTAGATAAACATATTAAAAATTTAGAGAAAAAAATGAATGAATTTGCATCAAAACTTGAGTTTGAAGATGCTGCAAGATTAAGAGATGAAATAAATAGACTAAAAGCAAAAGAAGTTGGTCTTACAAATAAAGTTTTACAGTTTAAAAAGAATTAATGGATATTATATTTTCTGAAATAAACCAAACTGGTATCATTAAACTAAATCGTCCAAAGTCTTTAAATGCTCTGAATCTAGATATGGCAAAAAAATTCATTGATAAATTGTTAGAATGGGAAGAAAACAATAATATTTCTAGAGTTATGTTATTTGGAGAAGGTAAACATTTTTGTGCAGGAGGTGATGTAAAATCTCTTGCATTAGCAGAAAAGAATGATTCTATAAAAAAAAAATTTTTTAAAAGTGAGTATAGACTTAATTATTTAATAAGCCAATTTAGTAAAGAATATCTTTCAATCTGGAATGGCGTAGTAATGGGTGGTGGAGTTGGTTTATCAATCTACGGTGATCACAGATTAGCTACAGATAATTCTAAATTCGCAATGCCAGAAGCAGCTATAGGTTTTTTTCCAGATGTTGGTGGAAGTTATTTTTTATCAAATCTTCCAGGCAATATCGGTAAATATATTGGATTAACTGGCGAAGTTTTAGAATTAAATGAATTAATTTTTTTTGGTTTAGCAACACATTATTTTAAAAGTGATATGATAGAGAATGTAAAAGAGGAGTTTCTTTCAAAAGGTAAAGTATTAAATGATAATTATGAAGTAAAGAATGACACAAATATTATAAAAAATATGAGTTTAATAAATGAATTGTTTGATGGTGACATTAAAAAAATAATATTGAATCTAAAAAATAATGGTTCAGAATTTACAGAAAAAATTTTAGCTATTCTTTCAACTAAATGTCCTATGAGTCTTGCAATTAGTTGTAAACTTATTGATGATGCAAAGGGTAAGTCATTAAAGGAATGTTTAGAAATAGAGTATCAATTAAGTCAAAAAGTGGTGTATCGTGATGATTTTGATAATGGTGTAAATTCAGTACTTATTGCAAAAGATCATAATCCTACTTGGAAACCGCCAACAATAAATGAAATAAATATTGAAGACTTAGATTTTTACTTTGAGACTCATACAGAAAATCTTTATCTATAGCTAAATTCATGAACAAAAAAATACCCTCATCAGCTAAAGTAGTAGTAATTGGTGGTGGTATAGCTGGATGTTCTGTAGCTTATCATTTGGCTAAATTTGGATGGAAAGATGTAGTCTTACTGGAAAGAGATCAATTAACTTCTGGTACTACTTGGCATGCAGCAGGACTAATTGGTCAGATTGGTGCATCGGCAACAATAACGAAATTAAGAAATTATTCACTTAACTTATATAAAGAATTAGAAAAAGAAACAGGATTAGCAACAGGTTTAAAACAAAACGGATCATTAACTATTGCAACAACTAATGATCGCTTAGAAGAATTAAAAAGACAAGCTACATTTGCTCAAAGATTTAATATTGAAGTTAATGAATTAGGAAAAAATCAGATCAAAGAAATTTATTCCCTTATTAATACTGATGATGTTGTTGGTGGAATATTTATTCCAAAAGATGGTCAAGCAGATCCTGTTGGTATAACAAATGTTCTTGCAAAATCTGCAAAAATGTATGGTGCTCAAATTTTTGAACATTGTTCTGTAAATAAAATCCTTACTAAAAATGGGTATATAGAAGGTGTGGATACAAAACATGGAAAAATTAAATGTGAGTATATTGTTTTAGCATCTGGTATGTGGTCAAGACAGATAGCTAATGACATAAATGTTAGTATACCCCTATATCCAAATGAACACTTCTATATATTAAGTGAGCCACTAAAAGAAATTTCTAAATCACTTCCAGTTCTAAGAGATTACAATAATTGCTTATATCTAAAAGAGGATGCTGGAAAAATTTTAGTAGGAATTTTTGAACCTAAAGCTAAACCTGCGTTTACTGATACTTATAAAGTCCCCAATGATTTTTCTTTTGGAGAACTGCCTGAGGATTTTGATCATTTTGAACCACATTTAAAAAATGCTATGAAAAGAATACCAGCCCTTGAAAATGTAGGTATAAGAAAATTTTTTAATGGTCCTGAAGCTTTTACTCCAGATACAAATTATCTTCTTGGTGAAACACCAGAAGTAAAAAACTTTTATGTTTGCAGTGGTTTTAATAGTATTGGTATTCAGAGT
Organism: uncultured Alphaproteobacteria bacterium; assembly: GCA_902541215.1. Lineage (GTDB taxonomy): Bacteria > Pseudomonadota > Alphaproteobacteria > HIMB59 > CACPNW01. The sequence continues at coordinate 90,253 of CACBPV010000001.1, forward strand.
GCTGGTGGTGCCGGTAAAGTAACTGCAGAATGGATGATGAACGGTGAGGTTAATGAAGATCTTTACTCCTTAGATATTTCAAGATTTGAAAAATTTCACTCTGAGACAAAATTTATAACTGAAAGAGTTACTGAGTCATTAGGAGATTTATATGCAATGCACTGGCCTTACAAACAACATAAATCTTCAAGAAATATTAAACTGTTTCCTTTTTATAATGATTTGAAAAAAAAAGGAGCTTGTTTTGGTCAAGTGGCTGGTTTTGAAAGACCGATGTGGTATGCTCTAAATGGTAAGAAACCCAAATATGATTATAGTTATGGCTATCAAAATTGGTATGATGCAGCAAAATATGAAACAATTAATACAAGAAAAAATGCTGGTTTATTTGACTTAAGTGCCTTTGCAAAATTTGAAATTAAGGGAGACACTGCCTACAACGATCTTCAACGATTATGCTGTAATAATATTAAAAATTATCCAGGTAATACAACTTACACGCAAATGCTTAATTCAAATGGTGGAATTGTTGCCGATTTAACAGTTACTTGTATTGATACTAATTCTTTTCGTATTGTAACGGGTTCATCTGTGAGAGAACATGATAAAAAACATATTTTAGAAAATTTAAGTAAAAACACAACTTTAATTGATATCACTGAAAGTTTAGCTTGCTTCGGTATTTTTGGTCCTAAAAGTAGAGAAATTCTAACAGAAATATTTGGAGAACATTTTTCAAACAACAAGTTTAAATTTGGAACTGCTAAAGAAATATCATTGAAAAATAATAAATTAATCTTCCAAAGATTATCTTTTGTTGGTGAACTTGGTTGGGAAATTTATGTTCCTATAAATATATCTAGAGAAATTTATTTAGAGTTAGTTAAATATGGAGAAAAATACAACCTTTCACATGCTGGTGCCCATGCACTAGATATCATGAGAATGGAAAAGGGATATTTACATTGGGGTCATGATATTTCTCCAGCTGAAAACCCTTTTGAAGCTGGATTAGAATTAACTGTTAAATTAAATAAAAAAACAGATTTTATAGGTAAAGAAGCTTTAAAAATAAAGAATAGAGTTAAAAAGAAACAACTAACAAATTTTGTTTTAGAAAAATCTACGCCAGGAAATCCTCTTTTATTACATGATGAGCCTATTTATTATAAAAATAAAATTGTGGGAGAAACAACTTCTAGCAATTATTCATTTTGTTATAATAAAAATATGGTTTTTGGATATATAGATTCAGAAATAGATTTAAAAAAATTAAATGGAAGTAATTTTGAAGTTGAGGTTGCTAAAAATAAATATGTTATGTCTGTTCAATTTAATCCATTGCATGATCCTGAAAATAATTTTACAAAAATATAGTTTTTGGCGATCTAATATATGAAAACAATTAGATTATTTTTTTCTATAGTAGTAATTATATTAATAATTTTATCTATCTTTATTTATATTCTTCTAAATAATTTTGAAAAAGAAAAAATAATTAGTGATATCGAGAAGAAATTTGAAATTAAAATTAATGAAAAAAAAAGCACTAAAATAAATATTTTTCCAATTGTGAAGCTTAACACGAATTTAGATATTAAAGATTACAAAAATAATTTATACTTTGATAATATTAGAATTGATATTTCTCAGCCCGTATTTCAAGTTTCAGGATATTTAAATATTTTAATTGATAATTTGAATATTAATAATATTAATTTCAGTGAAGTAAATATTAATGGAAAAGTAAATTATATTGAAAATTTTCTTAAATATATTGATAATTTAGAAAATTTATTTGACTCAATTTATAAAATTAATGGAAAAATAACTTTAGAAACAACTAATGAAGAAAAATTTCTTATTTCATTTTTAAAATTATTCTTTGAAAAATTAGAAAATCAAAAAAATCAAAAATTTGCATTTTCTGAACTTATAAATGCTTTTGGTAATGAAAGTTCTAATTTTAAAGGCGCAATAAATAAAAATAAAAATATTTTAGAAACTAGCAAAATTGAAATTAGCAATAAAAACAACAGAATTCTTATAAAAGGAGAATACAATTACAGTAATAATTTTATAGATATTATTTTAAATTTATCTCAAAATAATGAAATATATTTAACTACTTTGATAAAAGGAAACTTAAATAATCCTAATATAAGTTTTGATAAAAATTCAAAATTTTTTCAAAATTCAAACTCAAATGAAAATAATATAATTGAAGAAAGCGTCATTCAATTTTTAAATAATTTTTTTGATTTCAATGATTGAGTTATTAAATATAGTTAGCAGTGTGTTTGGATATATCCTTTTTGGATTTTTTTTAAATAAATTACAAATACTTCCAAAAAAATATATTGATTATTTTGATTTTACAGGTTTTAACATTCTTTTGCCTTTAGCTTTAATTATATATTTTTGGCAAGTCTCATTTCCTCAAATTAATTCTATTGGCCTGATCATCTCATTTTTTGCTTCAGGAATTTTTATATCCATGACTGGATTTTTAATTAGCAAACAATTTTTAAATTTTAAAACAGATGACTCTGCACTTTTTGGATTAGCTGCTTGTTTTGGTAACACAGTAGCAATGGGAATACCTCTTATGTATGCAGTTTTGGGCCCAATAAATACAATTCCTTATATGATATTAGTTTTTTTTCATGGTATTGTTCATTTTAGCTATACTGTTATTATAATAGAAGTTTATAGAAATAGACAAAAAAGCATTGTCGAAATTTTTTATCAAATATTATTAGGTATAATTAAAAATATTGTACTTTTTGGAATGATAATCGGAATCATTCTTAATTACTCTAATCTTATTGTTCCATCTATTATGAAGCAGCCTTTAGATATTTTTGTAAACCTTGCGCTTCCAATGGTTCTTATTTCTTTAGGTCTTGCATTAGGAAATTTTAAAATTAGAGAAAATATTTATGGTGCAATAGTATTAACTATCTTAAAAAATTTTATTCACCCTATAATTGCATTTTGTTTAGCACATTTTATATTAGAGCTTGATAGTCTCTTGGTAATTATTGTTACTATGGCTGCAGCTTTACCAAGTGGCTCACAATCATATTATTTTGCATATAGATATAATTCGCTAAAAGCTGTTGTTTCTTCAAATGTAGTATTAAGTACGTTTGTTAGTTTTTTTACACTATCTTTATTATTAGTATTTTTTGATATTACGTAGATTGAGAAATAAACGATTGTATTCTTTCTTTCTTATCCATAGTTTTAACACTAAAAGGAAAAATCTCTAACATCTTATCATATACATCAATTGCCTGTTGAAACTGGCCTTGATGAATAAAAATTAGACCCATTCCATCTAGAGCACCAAAATGTCTTGGTTCTAATTCAAGAGTTTTAATGATGTCTTGCATTGATTGATCAAAATTACCCATCATAAAATGAACTGTTGCTCTCTTATTCCAACCCTCTGCAAAATTAGGATCTTCTTCAATTAAATTATTAAAAAATCTAATTGCTAGTGGATAATTTCTCAAATTCATAGCTTGAATACCTTTCTCAAAATATTCAATTACTTTTGGATCATCAACCTCATACCAAATATTCCAAATGTCAGATATCAAATCTCTTATCTCATCCTGATTTTCAGTCTCAATTAATTTTTTAAACAAATTATTTAGCCGTGGATCATTTTGATCTGCTAATGCTATCTTACTAGCAAACAAAAGACTTATACTAACAATTAATATTTTAAAGATAACTCTCATATTTAAATGATTTTTCGGATAGATTTCTTTTCTTTTCATGCTTTCTCGTTCTCCCTGTTACTCTAGTTCTCCACAACTTAAATGATCTAGGTTTCAGATTTGTTCTCATTATTTTTATAACCTCTGATTCGGTTACACCGTGAATTCTTTTTATCTTTTCAAAAGAGGTTTTATCGCACCAGGCTAATTTAATAATATTATCTATATTCTCGTGCATATTATCAATATAGTTCTCAATTAATTAAATTCTAAAAAAATGATTGATTTGTATTCGTCACCTACCCCTAATGGTCGAAAAATTAGCATTATGCTTGAAGAATTAGGTGTGGATTTTAATCCTATTTTAATAAATTTAGATAAAAAAGAACAGTTTAGTGAAGAGTTTTCAAAAATATCTCCTTCGAATAAAATTCCTGTAATTGTAGATAATGATAACAGCCAAACAATATTCGAATCCGGGGCTATCCTTCTTTATCTGGCAAAAAAATACGATAAATTTCTAAATAAAGATAAGTATTGGGAAATAATACAATGGGTTTTTTTTCAAATGGCTTACGTTGGACCAATGCTAGGCCAGGCTCATCAATATTTATTTTATCATCCTGGTAAAAGCAAATTTGCAGAACATAAAACAAAAGGCTATGCACAACATATATATTCAATTTTGGATAAAAGACTTTCTAAACAAGAATATTTTTCAGATACCTATTCAATAGCTGATATTTCAATTTGGCCTTGGACAGCTCGTTATGAAAGACATCAAATAAATTTACATGATTATCCAAATGTTTTGAGATGGTATAAACAAATATCAGTAAGACCTGCGGTTATTAAAGGATATAATTCTGTAGGCGAATTTTATGAAATCCCTAAACCTTAAGCGTTGTAAAATAATACTGAGCCTGCGGTTATAATTAAAAGGATTGCTAAAAACCATTCAACAATTTTTTTTAATTTTTCATTATTAAGATATTGTCTGATAACACTTCCTCCATATGCCCATATACTAATTGAAGGAATATTAACTACTGTAGACATAATAACCATAAATAGTGTTCCAATTATTATATTTTCATCTTTTGGATAATATAATGTTACTGCAGTTGAACAGATTACCCAAGCTTTTGGATTTACAAATTGAAACAATATTGCTTCATGATATTTTAATGGTCTTGATCTATCTTCTGTCTTTGAAATATTTAAAGACCCAAACATTTTATATGCTAAATAAAGAATGTAGCCTGCTCCAACATATCTTAAAATATCATAGAGTATAGGATAGGTGATAAACAAAGATCCAAGACCTAGACATACGAGTGCTAATTGCAAACCATGACCAGACGGAATGCCAAAAATATTAGGTATAGATCTTATAAATCCAAATTTTATACCTGATGCAGTTAAAATACTATTGTTTGGACCTGGAGTTACGTACATAACAAAATTATACACTGCTAAAGCAGCTATTAATTCCCATGTAATCATTTTTTTAATCTCTAAAATTTACAAATTGGACTGGTATACCTATCTTAGCATCCTCAATAAGCTTCATTACACTTTGTAAATCATCTTTTTTCTTTCCTTCAACACGAAGTTCATTCCCATTGATCTTTACTTGAACTTTTAATTTAGAACTTTTGACATCAGAAGTAATTTTTTTGCACAGTGATTGCTCAATTCCTTCTACTAATTCATACGTCTGACGAATTTTATTTCCCCCAGCTTTTTCCATATCATTTTTTTTTAAACATAAAGGATCAACTTTTCGTCTAACAAAATGAGTAACGAGCATGTCATTTACTTGACCAGCTTTCATTTCATCATCAGTAATAACAACTATACTATTTTCTTTTTTTTCAATTGAAGTATCTGATCCTTTAAAATCGTACCTAGTAGTAATTTCTCTTGTAGCATTTCCTATTGCGTTATCAATTTCTTGATGATCTAATCTGTTTACAATATCAAAACTAGGCATTTATTTAGTTTATTACATCGTCATTTATATCTGGCAACTGTTTTTTAGTGCTTAATCTTCCTAATTTTTTCATCTTTTCTACTTTTTTAGTCAAACTTCCTGAACCATCTTGCAATCTTTGTTTAGCTTCATCCATTTTTGATTTAGCTAAATCTATTGACTGATTAGCTTTTACAAACGACTCATATACACTGACTGTTTTATCATAAATATCTGATGCAGCTGATGCTATATCTTTTATTGTTTTAGATTGTTTATCAACCCGCCACATATTTTCTACAGCTTTAAGTAAAAAGGGTAAGGTTGATGGCCCAACAATAATTATTTTATTGTTCCATGAATCTTCTATAAGTTTATTTGCCTCATTATATAAAGTAAGTAATGCTGGTTCTATTGGAACAAACATTAAAACATTATCAATTGTATTGATTCCATATATTTTTGAATAATTATCTTTACTCAGACTTCTAATCGAAGTTTTTGTTGAATCCAAAAATTTCTTCAAAAATATCTTCTTTTGTTGATTGTCATTTGTATTAGAATAATCATGCCAAGAATCTAAGGACACTTTTGAATCTATAATTATGTGTCTATTACCTGGCATATGAACAATTACATCGGGTTTTTGTAAATTGCCATCTTCATCTCTAAAAGTTTTTTGAGTTGAGTACTCTTCTCCTTCTCTTAAACCAACACTATCTAAAATATTTTTAAGTACAAATTCTCCCCAAGGACCTTGTTGAAGCGCACCACCTCTAATTAATGTATTCTCAATTCTATCTTGAGCTAAATTAAAATTTTGTAAAGATTGCTGAATTGATTGCATGTGATTTTTTAAGGAAGTAAGATCAGTGTCATCTTTTATTTCAGAACTTTTTGTTTTGCGAAGAAAAAATAAAATTGATAAAAAACCAACTCCGGATAAAAAACCAATAATGAAAACAAATATAAGATTTTCAAACATCACTATTTAGATAAGATATAAATATATTATCAAATATCTAGCAATTTTCCCAATAGATACAAATATTAAAAAAAAGGTAATATTATATTTTACAGTACCTGCTGCAAATGCGATTGGATCTCCAATAATAGGTACCCATGAAAATAATAACGACCATTTTCCATACTTTTTGAAAATATCTGTAGCTTTCTGTAATAAGTATTTATTTACTGGAAACCAAGGTTTCTTAATAAGAAAATTTACAAAGTAACCACATAACCAACTGATTAGAGATCCTAAAATATTACCTCCTGAAGCAAAAAATAATAATAAAAATGGATTATACTTATTAGATAATAATAGTGCTGATAAATATGTCTCTGAAGCAAAAGGAAAAAAAGTACCTAAAGACAAACAAAAAATAAATAATGATGAATAGATCAAAGTATTTCTTATTGTTAATTTATGTTAATGTTATGTTACTTATCAATTTATGAACGATTTTCCAAAAGAAGAATTTATTTCCAGAATTGAAAAAATACAAATACATATTGAAAAAGAAAATATTGATGCTGTTATTATAACTTCACCATCAAATTTTAGATATTTCACTGGACTTGATAGTAATTTTTGGGAAAGTCCTACAAGACCGTGGTTTTTAATTATTTCAAAAAAAAATCCAATAAAAGCTATAATACCATCTATTGGTATTACAGCTATGCAAGAAACATTAGTTAATGATATCGAAACTTGGGAGTCTCCAAATCCAAAAGATGAAGGAATATCTTTATTGAAAAAAAATATTAGAAATTTTCCTAAAAGTTCAAGTATTGGATTTGAATTAGGAAATGAATCTTTTTTGCGAATGAGTATTAACGATTATCAGGATATTAAAAAAAATTTAACAGAATATAATTTTGTTGATGCTAGTAAATTACTTTGGAGTATAAGAAAAATCAAATCTGAAATAGAGATCAATAATATTAAAGAAATTTGTTCTATTACAAGTAAGGTATTTGATGGTTTTCCTCAAAAAATTAATTTAGGAATGAGTGAAAAAGAAATTGCATCAATATTTAAAAAAGAATTAATTGAAAGAGGCGCAGATTATATTCAATACATGGCGTGTGCGTCGGGATTTAATGGTTATAATCAGATTATCTGTAACCCAACAGAAAGGGTAACTAAAGATGGTGATATTCTAATTATTGATACCGGTGCAACTTTAAATGGTTATTTTTCAGATTTTGATAGAAATTTTGGCTTTGGAAATATTCATAAACAAGTTCTAGATGCATATAACAAATTGTGGGAAGCAACTGAAAGAACTTTAGAAATTATAAAACCTGGAATTAGTTGTTCAGAAATATATTCTAAATTATCTCAAAGTTTAATAACTAATAACGTATCAATTGGAAGAATGGGTCATGGTTTAGGCTTACAACTAACTGAGCCGCCAAGTATTATGAAAAATGATAAAACATTACTAGAGAAAAATATGATTATAACTCTCGAACCATCAATTGAAATGGACGAAAATAAAATATTAGTACATGAAGAAAATTTATTAATAACTAAAGATTCCTATAAACTTTTAAGTACTAGAACTCCGGAAAATTTACCTATTATTAATTAGTTAAATTATTGATTCAATTTTAGGCATAAGTCTAATTAATTCCTTCGTATATTCATGCTTAGGATTATTAAATAATTCCTCTGTATCTTTTGTTTCACAAACAGCGCCATTTTTTAGTACAATTATTCGATCACACATTTGGCGAATTACAGGGAGGTCATGGCTAATAAATAGCATAGTGAGATGAAGTTCATCTTGTATATCTTTTAATAAATTCAATATTTGTGCTTGTATACTGACATCCAATGCAGAAGTTGGTTCATCACATATTAATAATCGTGGTCTTGTTGCCAAGGCGCGAGCAATAGATATTCTCTGCCTTTGCCCTCCTGAGAATTCATGTGGGTATCGATCTAGAGATTGTCTGGTCATTCCAACAATATCTATTAGGTCGTAAACATTTTGTAAAAGTTCATTATTACTAATATTTTTTTGAAAAAATTTAATTGGTTCTGCAATAATATCCTTAACTTTGAAACGAGGATTTAGAGATGAGTAAGGATCTTGAAAAATCATTTGAATTTGACCTCTACTATTATGAATTTGATATTTTTTATGTGAATTATATAGATGTTCATTATTATAAATTAAATCACCTTTGTTAGGGGTAATTAATCCAGTAATAATCTTTGCAATAGTTGATTTGCCTGAACCAGACTCTCCAACTAATCCAAGTGTCTCACCTTCGAATAATTCAAAAGATACATTGTCGACAGCTTTAACTATTTTATCATTAGAACTTTTATTAGAAATAAATGAAAAACTATTACCTAAAGAATTATCATCAAAAACTTTTGTCACTTCCTCAATCTTTAATAATTTTTGATTTTTATTTTCCCTTATTCCCCATGTTTTAATAATATTTTTAGTCAAATCCTTAGAACTAGATGTTATTTCGTTACCATCGGGGCTAATTAATTTAAATCTATCAATTTTCTTATTTGTTGGTGGCACTGAAATCACTAAGCTTCTTGCTTCTGTTGATTTTGGATTTGTTAATAATTCTTTAGTTTCACCTTGTTCAACAATATGTCCGTATCTCATAACAATAACTTTATCAGTCGTCTCTGCTATGACTCCCATATCATGGGTGATAATTATAACACCTAGATTTCTTTTCTTTGTAAGATCTTTAAGTAGTTCTAATATTTGATATTGAATACTTACATCTAAAGCTGTTGTTGGTTCATCTGCAATTATTAAGTCAGGTTCACAACTTATCGCTAAAGCTATCACAACTCTTTGACGCATACCGCCACTAAATTGATGTGGATAGTCTTCTATTCTTTTTTCAGCGTTCTCTATTCCAACCTCTTTAAGTAGTTGAATTGATTTTTTAAGTGAATCTTGATAACTTAAATTTAAATGAGCTTGAATAGTTTCAATTAATTGATCTTTTATTTTAAATAGAGGGTTTAATGAAGTTTGAGGATCTTGAAAGACAAATCCTATTTTTTTTCCTCTAATATTTTGAATTATTTCTTCATTACTTCTTAATTCAATATTGTCTATTTTTATTGAGCCATCTGTGATTTCACCTGGAGGATCAATCAAGTTAATTATCGCATTTGCAATTGTAGATTTTCCAGATCCAGACTCACCAACAATTCCTAATATTTCTCCTCTTTCTAAAGAAAATTCTACATTTTTACTTGCAACAATAGTTTCCTTTCGTGTTGGATAACTTATGTTTAAATTTTTAACTTCTAAAAAACTCATCTCTTTTTTAATTTTGGATTTAAAGCATCTCTCATCCAATCCCCTAATAAATTAATTGATAATGCTAAAACAATTAAGAAAATTGCTGGAAAAAAAGTAATCCACCACTCACCTGAAAATAAAAAATTATTTCCAAACCTTATTAGAGTCCCAAGGGAAGGTGTTGTTGGTGGAACGCCAACACCTAAAAAACTTAAGGTAGACTCTGTAATAATTGCAAGTGCTAATCCGATTGTAGCAATTACTAAGATAGGCCGAAGTATATTTGGTAAAATATGCTTAAACATAATTAATATATTTGATAATCCAATAATTCTTGAAGCTGAGACATATTCTTTATTTTTTTCAACTAAGGTTGATGCTCTCGATACTCTTGCAAACTGAGGCCATTCTGAAATACCAATGGCGAAAATCAAAACATAAATTGCCATTTCATCATGCATTGATTGTGAGATAATTGCCCTTGCAATTCCATCAACAAGTAAAGCCATTAAAATACTTGGAATAGTTAACTGCACATCTGTAAGACGCATTACAATAATCTCATACCTACCACCAATATATCCAGCTGTTATTCCAAGAAAAACTCCAAGTATCATTGCAAAAATTATAGATGCAAAACCAACGATCAGTGAAATTCTTGAACCATAAATCATTGTTGAAAACATATCTCTTCCCTGCTGATCAGTTCCTAATATGAAGCTAAAACTTCCTCCCTCTGACCATACTGGTGGGGTAAAGGCATCCATTAAAGAAACTGATGCTGGATCAAAAGGATTATAAGGTGCAACTATCCCAGCAAATACAGAACAAAAAAGTATAATAAAAAATATTGTTGAAGAAATTATTGCTAATTTAGAATTAAAGAAACTGTATCCAATATCAGTATCATATATTTTATTGTAAGTTTTAAGTAGCATTTTAACTACCCCTCTTCCTTAAGCCTAATTCTAGGATCAATAAAATAGTATGTGATGTCTACAATAAAATTTATCATAACAAATATAAAGGCTACCATGATCATATATGCTGACATTATAGGAATATCGACAAAGTATACTGCTTTGATAAATAATGACCCCATGCCTGGCCATTGAAAAACTGTTTCTGTAATAATTGAAAAAGCAATTAATGTTCCGATGTTGATACCTGTAATAGTAATAACTGGAATTAATCCATTTTTGAGCGCATGCTTATAATTAATAACACTCCTTTTTATACCTCTTGCTTTTGCAAATTTAATATAATCTGTTTGTAAAATTTCCATCATTTCAGCTCGAACTAATCTAATCACATAAGTCATTTGAAATAAACTTAACGTAACAGATGGGAGTATCAGTGCTTTTAAACCAGAAGTAGTTAAAAATCCTGTAGTCCAAAAACCTAATTGTGTGACTTCACCTCTTCCAAAAGATGGAAGAACCCCTAAAATTACTGAAAACAAATAAATTAACATTATTCCTATAATGAATGTTGGTAAAGAAACCCCTGCTAGGGAAATCACAAGAATAATATTAGAAATATAACTGTCTCTGTGAATACCAGTATATACACCCAAGATAACACCGCTGATGATTGCAATTAAAGCGGAGACAAAAACTAATTCTAAAGTTGCAGGCATTCTTTCTGCAATTAAGTCTGAAACTTCTCTTTTTAATTGGTATGATATTCCAAAATCACCTTGAATTACATTTCCTATAAAACGTGAAAATTGAACGTAAACAGGATCATTTAAACCCAATACTTCTCTAACCTCAGCACGTCTTTCATCAGAAGCATCTTCTCCAGTCATACTATTTACTGGATCACCAACAAAATTAAATAAGGAAAATGAAACAAAAGCTACAACAATCATTACAAGAATAGATTGAAAGAGTCTTTTAAAGAAATAGTTAAACATGGTTTAATTTCTGGCCAGATTACTGGCCAGAAAATATAAAAATTATTAGTTTACGTTTGCAAATCTAAATAATGGCTCGTTGTTCATTCTAATTGGAACATCGACATTACTTTTTGATGCTTGGTTGACAACTTGGTGATGTAAAGGAAGATATGTTACATCATCTTGAGTAATATCCCAAGCTTCAGCAATCATAGCATTTCTTTTATCTTGATCTGTTTCAACACCCATTGCTGCTACTAACTCATCAACTCTAGCATTACTGAAATTAACTTTATTCCAGCTACCAGCACTATCAAATAAGTATGAGTATACGTAATGACTATCAAAAGTTGGAACACCCCAACCTAACATGTACATGTCACTTGTCATACCATTTGCGTCACCTTCTTTAACTTCTGAGAAGTGTTGACTTTTAGTTTTTGCATCAAGAGTTACATTAACTCCAATTTTAGCAAACATACCAATTGCAGCAACACAGATTGCTTCATCATTAATATAACGATCATTTGGACAATCTAGTGTAACCTCAAATCCATCGGGATAACCAGCTTCTGCTAATAGTTTTTTTGATAGCTCTGGATCATAAGGTAATCTTTCATCACGTGCAGCTGTATGACCGTTTACACCAGGAGCAGTGATAATTCCTGCAGGAACACTTTGTCCTCTCATTACCTTATCCTTAATAGCTTCCATATCTAAAGCATGGTACATAGCTAAACGAACTCTTTTATCTGCAAAAGGATTTTTACCTTTGATATTAGATGAATTTAATTCAGCAGAACCTTGATCCATTCCAAAAAATATTGTTCTATTTTGAGGAGTCATTTTTACACCATGTCCAGCAGAAGATTTGATTCTCTCAATATCTTGAACAGGAACAACGTTTGTGTAGTCAATTTCTCCAGATAGAAGTGCTGCAACTCTTGTTGCATCATTTGCAATTGGAAGTAATTCAATAGTATCTACATTGAAAGTACTATCATCTCCCCACCAATCATTATTTTTTTCAAAAACAGTTCTTACGTCCTGTTCTCTAAAAGTAATTTTGAAAGGTCCAGTTCCGTTTGCATTGGAAGCACAATAAGATGTTTCACCTGCATCCCAGTTGTATGAAACTTCACAACCATTTGCTTTTGCCCAATCTTCAGACATAACAAATATCTGAGTTAATTGATTTAAAAGAATTGGATTTGGTCCATCTGTTACAATCTGAACTGTGTGATCAGTTAATGCTGATGCTGATTTAACGCTTTTAATTAAATCTACCATATCAGATGGAGCAGTTTTTGCTCTATTGATACTAAAAGCAATATCACTAGCTGTTAAATCTGATCCATCATGAAATTTTACACCCTTACGAATTGTAAATATCCAAGTGTCATCAGCAGTTGTTTTCCATGATTCAGCAAGCTGAGGAAGTATTTCCATATTAATACCTGGAGTTACTAAACCTTCATATACTTGACGTGAAACCATGTGAGTTGGTCCTTCGTTTTGTGCATGCGGATCAAGAGTTAAAGAGTCACCAGGCATTGACCATTTAATAGTGTTTGCAAATGCTGGTGAGAAAATACCCATGAAAAGCAAAGACAAAACAATGCTTAAAGTCTTTTTCATATTATTTCCTCCATAGAAATTTGATGGTAGACCCATACAACTTCAATGGAAATATTCAATATTATTAGTATTAATAAGTGCTATATTTTGTCATAATTATTAGTATTAATTTAGACATACCCTTGGAGGAGGCTTGATATAGTGAAAAAAATAGAGAAGGCACAAGAGATCTCTAGAATACTAAATCGTATATACAGAAAAGTACCTATTCCTCTTAACCACAAAAATAAATTTGAATTAGTTGTAGCTGTACTACTTAGTGCTCAATGTACAGATGAAAGAGTTAATCAAGTTACACCAATACTATTTAAAAAAGCTAACACAGCTATAAAAATGACAAAAGTACCAAAAAAAACAATTTATAATATTATTCGCCCTTGTGGTTTGGCACCTCAAAAATCAAAAGCAATTTTTGAACTATCAAGAATTCTTGTAAAAAAATTTAAAGGCAATGTTCCAGAAAGTTTTGAAGAATTAGAAAAGTTGCCAGGTGTTGGTCACAAAACAGCCAGTGTTGTTATGTCTCAAGGATTTGGTCATCCAGCATTTCCAGTTGATACACACATTCATCGTTTAGCTCAACGTTGGGGTTTAACAAATGGTAAAAATGTTGTCCAAACAGAAAAAGATTTAAAATATCTTTTTCCAAAAAAATCTTGGAACAAACTTCATTTACAAATAATATTTTATGGGAGAGAATTTTGTCAGGCAAGAAGTTGTTATGGTTTGGAGTGTGAAATATGCAAGGTTTGTAATCCAAAGAGAAAAAAGCCTATTAAAACAAAAAAGTAGTAATTAAAAAGGCTGAAATACAACTAGTATAAGTATAAAAATCAATATTACTGCTGGCGCTTCATTTGTAATTCTAAAAAACTTAGTAGAGTATTTATTTTTATCATTTTTAAAATCATTAAGACATTTTAAACAAAAAAAATGATAGCCAGATAATAAAATTACAAATAAAATTTTTAAAAGCAACCAAGTATCAATACCCACATAATGTATAAGTGTAAAACCTGATATCCACGTCACTATAAAAGCTGGAAACATAATTATTCTGTACAATTTTCCTTCCATTAGTTTGAATGTTTCTGAGGTTTCTTTTGTAATTTCAGGATTAGCATGATTTACAAACAAACGTGGCAGATATAAAAGTCCAGCCATCCAAGCTATGATACTAAAAATATGAATAACTTTCAGAGTATTAAATAACATTATTTATTCCCATACCGCGTGAGGAGGCATTGACATTAATATAGCATCAACATTCCCACCAGTCTCTAGACCAAATTTTGTACCTCTATCATATAATAAGTTAAATTCAGCATAGCGACTACGCTTTACTAATTGTATCTTTTTTTCCTCTTCATTCCACTCTTCATCCTTAAGTGCAATTAAAGTATTTTTGATAAACTGATGAAAATAAGTACCTACGCCTTGGACAAATTCAAAATCTTTTCCCCAATCGCCAGTTTGAAGGTAATCAAAAAATATTCCTCCAACACCTCTTGGTTCGTTTCTATGTTTAAGAAAAAAATAGTCATCACACCATTTTTTAAATTTAGGATAATATGATTTATCATATTTATTACACAAAACTTCTAAACCACGATGATATTTTTTCTCATCCTCAAATATTAAACAAGGTGTAATATCCATGCCTCCTCCAAACCATTCCTGAGTGGTTTTAATAAATCTCGTATTAAAATGCATAGAAGGAATCTTAGGTGAAACAGGATGTAATACAACACTGATGCCAGTTGCATTATAATTTGGATCTTCTTTAGCACCCGGAATAGCATCTCTCATATTTTCGTTAAATATCCCAGAGACGGTAGAAATATTTACTCCACCTTTTTCAATAATATTACCCTTAATTTTACTCATTTTACCACCACCATCACCTTTGTGATCCCAGTTACTTATTTCAAATTGATTTTCATCAATGTTTTGAATAGTTTCAACTAAGTTATCTCGTAATTTTTCAAACCATTCTTTTGCAGTATTAAATTTGGGATCAGCAATCATAATGGCCAACCTTGAGTATGTTTTTTTATCAGATTTACAAAAACATCTATATGATCATCATGATCATTCAAGCAAGGTATATAATGATAATTTTCTCCACCTGACTCCATAAAATATTCTTTATTTTCTTCTTCAAGTTCTTCAAGTGTTTCAAGACAATCACTACTGAAACCAGGAGATATTATATGTATATTTTTAATCCCTTGTTTTGGTAATTCTTTTAATGTTTCACTTGTATATGGCTTTAACCATTCCTCTCTTCCAAATCTACTTTGGAAAGTAGTCATTATCTCATCATCGGATAATCCCATCTGTTCTTTGACAAGTCTTGTGGTTTTAAGACAAAAGCAATGATAAGGATCACCATTCGACAAATACCGTTTTGGTATACCATGATAACTAAAAATAATTTTTTGTGGTTTTGAATTTTTTTTCCAAAATGACTTTATTGAATTTGACAATGCTTCAATATAATTTTTTTCTTCAAAGTACTGATTGACAAAACGCATTTCAGGTATCCAACGCCATTTTTGTAATACATTTGTTACTTCATCAAATGTACTACCTGTTGTTGCAGCACAATATTGTGGATACATAGGTAGAACTAATAGTCTTCTTACTTGTTTTTTTTGAAGTTTTAACAAAGCATCTGGGATAGATGGATTGCCATAACGCATCCCAACTTCAAAAACTATATTTTCATTTTTTGAAGAAAAAGATGATTGGATTTTATTTAATTGTCTGTTTGCGATATCTAAAAGTGGAGAACCCTTATCAGTCCAAATTTGTTTGTATGCTTCTGCTGACTTTGATGGTCTTATTTGTAAAATTACTAACTTCAATATAATTTGCCATAAGATTTTAGGTAATTCAATTACTCTAGGGTCTGACAAAAATTGATTAAGATAAACTTTTAATTCTTTTTTATTTGGAGCATCTGGAGTGCCTAGGTTAGTAATTAAAACACCAATTTTTTCTTTACTCCCGTGCTCATAATCTTTTTCACCTATATATTTAACCATATCTATTAGCTAAATTCTTTTCTGATATTTTCTATAAATAAATGAACATTTTTTTCTGGAGTATTTTTGTTAATTCCATGTCCAAGGCCACAAATCCAGCCATTAAGATTTTCAATTGATTTCATTTTTTTAATAAAATCTTTTAAATCATTAAGAAATATATCTGTTTCGCTTAACATTAATTGTTCATTAAAATTTCCTTGAATAAATCCATGTTTTTGATTTTCAAACATAAATTTAAGATCTATTGTGTGATCATAGCCAAAACCAGCAAAGGGAAAACTGATGATAGAATTAAGATCTGTTAGACTCTTACCTCTTGAATAATAGCCAAGTTTATTTGGAAAAGAAATTGCAATCTCTTCCAAAAATTTTGAATAAATTTCATGAAAATTTATTTTATCTAAATCATACAAGGAGCTATCAAAAATCATGACAAGTTCAACACCTGCATCTAATTGTAATTGAATATTTTTCTTAAGAAGAGGTAAAAGAATTTTTGAAATAAATTCTAAATTCATTTTAGTGTCGATTAAATCAGAGTTATTATTTCCAAATGCATATTTTGATAATGTCCAAGGTCCACCAACAAATCCAATTAAACTTTTATTATTTGGCAATTTCTCTTTTGTTATTTTTATAGCTTCAAATTGAAACTGCATATGCTCAATGCCACGATCAATATTACTATAATTACTAATGTTTTCTGAATTTATATAAGAATTAAATTTAGGTCCTGGGTCAAACTTTAATTCTAAACCAAGTCCCTCCAAGATAAATAAAATATCACTAAATAAAATTGCAATATCGTAATCAAACTCTTGTATTGGACCAAAAGCGACTTCTGCGGCTAGATCTGGAGTTTTACAAAGTTCTTCAAAAGTATATTTTTCTTTTAGCTTGCGATAATGCGAATGGTACCTCCCAGCTTGTCTCATGAACCAAATGGGTGGTGTTTTTTGAATATTTCTTTTGATAGCATTTTCGAATAAAATATTTGTCATTTTTAGGCTTTTAGTAATTTTTTCTTCCAACTATCATAAGATAGCTCAACAAAAAGATTTTTATCATTACCTAATATTTTACTAATCTCATTGTAAGTATTTCCTGGGCCACAAAAATGATATTTTTCTATAATTTTAGGATATTTATCAATACTCGCCTTAAAAGCTGAACTGCTCATCCAATAAAAGTACTTTTTCTTTTCTATATCTATTTCAAAATCAATAGACTCCAATTGATACGTTTCAATTTTATTTTTTATGGAACTTTCAGGAGATTGAGAATGAGTTAACTTAACCCAAGGATTATTTGTAAGTGAATTAATATCTTTATCAAAATCCTCACCAAGACCATCTGAAGTTCCATTAACCCAAATACCTCTTTCAGATAAATTTTTCCAGGTTCTTAAACCACTAGTCCAAATAACATTATTTGATTGGATTTTTGACTTATCTGGGATTGAGCTAATTCGTGAAACATAAATACATTTATTTTGTAAATTATTTATATCATCAACATTTTCATTTAATTGTTTTCTAGAAAATATTTTATAATTTTTTAAATTTTCAGGATAAATTTCATCTGTTGTATGACTAGAAAAACTTATATCTTTTGGATCAATAAAATCCCAGTCCTCAAAATGATTGCCATTTTCATCTTCACCTCTTTTAGATACAACTAATCCTAATTTATGTGAGATGTAAGATACTCCTATTTTTTGGTGACATCCTCCTCCATAATTTTTTAAAATATTTCTTTCTTGAATAACATTTGAATAATCTTTGGAAAAATTAATATCATTTAAAATTTCGTTAAGTTTATTATCTTTAATTCTTGTTTCAATTGCTAGAGCTCCTTGTCCAGGAGAACAAGGATTTATAGACAATGGTAAAACAGACCATAGACATTCATTAATATATTTTTTTAGAGTTGTTTTTAATTCATTGAATTCAGAATAATTATTTAAAAGTAATCTATCAATTGCTGCCTTAGCAACAATGAAACCATCACTATTAGGATCTTCCAAAAATTTTTTAAATCTAGTAGGTATGTTACCTCTTATATTTTCAAAGCAAACTTCATCAAACTTTTGTGGAAGATAATTTTCAATAAAATTTTCTAAATTATATTGTCTTCGAGGTGATGAGCAAAGAATAGTAATTTTCTTACTATCTAATGTTATGTTTTTTTTTAAGAATAATATATCTCGTTTATCAGCACGTTTTAATGTAGCAACAATTTTAGTTTTCTCACCAACTTCAATTGGAAGATCCTTCCAAGAGTGGACAATTAAATCACATTTGTTATTTATTAATTCATCTCTTAAATCATTAGTAAAAACACCTTCTGTTGGCATTTCAGAAAGAGGGGTCTTTAAATCTTTATCTCCAGAGGTACTTTTCGTTAAAAATTCTATTTCTACAAATGGATGTTTTGATGCTAAGTAATCAGAAAACTCACGTGCTTGAATAATTGCTAAGTCACTTTTTCTCGATAAAACTCTAATTTTCATGGATTATATTTATTTAGATAGCACTATATAATAAAATTAGTAATGATTGAATTTAAAGGTACAAAATCTTCGTGGGGCTTGGTTGCAAAACTTTTTCATTGGTCATTAGCACTTCTTCTTTTTTGGCAAGTTGCAACAGGGATTAGCCTTCATAATATGGAATTTTCTCCTCTTAAAATGGGTTTTATTATTACTCATAAATTTTTTGGCACCTTAGTTTTTAGTTTAGTCGTACTTAGATTAATGTGGAAATACATATTTAATACTCATCCGAAATATGAAAATATTCCTTTATTTCATAAATTGGTTTCGAATTTAGTCCATTTTGTACTTTATGGTTTAGTTATTCTTATTCCTATTCAAGGTACCTTTATGACATGGCTTGGAGGAGAAGATGTCCATCTCTTGGGATTAATTAAAATACCACCTTTGATCGAAGAGAACTTTTTTCTATACCCTCAAGCTCTAGCTATACACTACTACTCAGCACTTATATTAACAGCTCTTTTTTCACTTCATATTGCAGCGGCGTTGTATCATAGATTTATGATTAAAGATAAATATGGTGTCTGGAAGAGAATGTCTTTTAGTAGACATAAGGTGTGACAATTCATTCAATTAAATACTTACAATTAAAGATTGGGTAAGATATCTAATAAATATGCAATACAAAAGTTTCTTTAAATCTGAATTAAAAAATCTCAAAGAACAAGGGCTTTATAGAGACTTTAGAAACATAGACAGACCTATAAAAAATTTTCCAAATGCAGATGAAAGTTTTAAAAACAAAGATAGAGAAGTTGAGGTTTGGTGCTCTAATGACTATCTAAACATGAGTCAGCATCCAGAGGTAGTAAATGAAATTGTAAAAACACTACTTGAATATGGATCAGGTTCAGGTGGAACAAGAAATATTTCTGGTACATCAACTTATCATACTGAACTTGAAAAAAAACTGGCAAATGTTCACAATAAAGAAGCAGCATTAGTTTTTGCTTCTGCGTATACAGCAAACCAATCTACTTTATGGACTTTAGGAAAAAAAATTAAAAATATTGAGATATTTTCTGATGAATTAAATCACGCATCTTTAATACAAGGTATTAAGAATAGTGGAGCTAAGTGTCATATATTTAAACACAATGACATTGATCATTTAGAACAGTTACTACAAGAATCAAATGTAGATAATCCTAAGTTAATCGTTTTTGAAAGTTTATACTCTATGGAAGGTATAAGATCGCCTATAGTTAAAATTGTAGAGTTAGCAAAAAAATATAACTGTATGACATATCTGGATGAAGTTCATTCAGTTGGACTTTACGGTGAAGAAGGTAAAGGTATTGCAGTAGAAATGGGAGTTGAAGATAAAATAGATATTATTAATGGAACTTTAGCAAAAGCTTATGGTCAAATGGGAGGTTATATTGCAGCTAGTTCAGAAATAATTGATTACATTAGAAGTTTCGCCCCAGGTTTTATTTTTACAACTTCAATCTGCCCATCAATTGCTGCAGGAGCAGCTAAAGCAATAGATATTGTTTCTCTGGCAGAACAACTAAGAATAAGAATAAAAGAAAATGCAGCTTTAATAAGAGAAAATTTAGATTCCTTAGCAATCCCTTATTTGGATACAAATTCTCATATTGTAGCAGTATTAATTAATGATCCTTTTTTATGCAAAAAAGTGTCTAAAGATTTAATTGATGATCATGGTATTTATGCACAACCAATTTTTTACCCAACTGTACCAAAAGGTTTAGAAAGATTGAGAATAACTGTTACTCCAAAACACAGAAAAGAGCATATCGAAAAAATGATTAAGGCTCTTGATATAGTTTGGTCTAAAAATAATTTGCCAAGAAAAAATATTAATAAATTTACAGCAAGTATTTAAGTTTTAATATTGATATCAATCTGCCTAGCGGCAAAACCATAATAAACTACAGCCAAAGTTATTATAAAACCTCCAATTATTACAGTTGTACTTGGTACTTCATTAATTCCAAAAATAGGAAGCCAAACCCACAGAACTCCTCCAACAACTTCCATTAACGATAAAAGTGCTAGCTCAGCTGAGGGTAAGTATTTTGCTCCAAGACTGTAAAGTATTAAGCCGGTTGCAACAATTATTCCATGAAGTATACTCAAATAACTATTTATTTCAGGCATCAGAATAAAAGGTTCAAAAGAGAAGCCTAAAATAAAGAACGCAAATATTGTACAAAATATTCCCGCTAAAACAACTGTTGTGAATTTTGGTGTTTCAGGTTTCCATCTTATTGTTACCGTGTATAATGCAAAACCAGTTGCAGAAATAAATCCTATTATTGCACCTAAAGCAGTTCCAGAAATACTGTCATTTATAATCATTACGCATACACCTATAAATGCTACAACCATGGCAATTAATGTAGATCTTTTTAGTATTTCACCAAGAACAAAATAACCAACAATGGCTGCAATAAAAGGCATGGCTGCTAACATAAATAATGTTACGGCAGCCGTAGTCATCGTAATAGAAAAAATGAACCCAGTAAAAGCTGTAGCTAGAAATAAACCTCCAAGTATAGATGGTATTCCTATTTTGAGAAAATTTTTATAAAAAGCAAATCCTTCCCGAAAAAATAAATATATAAGCAGTATAATTGAAATAGTTAAGCCTCTATAAAATAAATATTGAAAAACATATTGATGACCATCAACCATATATCTAACAGTCAACGCTCCAAAACTCCAAAAAATTCCAGCAAGAAAAACTACACTAAAGGCATATAGATAAGAATTTTGACTCATTGTTTAAAGGTCAAATCATTAAATTTGATAAAAGTAAATTAATATTTTAATTATTTATTTGAATACCAGTTTCTTTACTTCCTGAGATTTTAAAATTAACTTTATTATCATCATTTTTTTGTATTTCAGATACGTCTGACATTTTGCAACTGGCAATAAAAAGA
>CACBPV010000002.1 GCA_902541215.1 uncultured Alphaproteobacteria bacterium
ATCCAAAAATATACATTGTGAAAGTTGACATAAAAACAAACAAACCTACAATAAAAGTAGTATAGACAGGATCAATTTCTAAACCTAGACATAAACTAGATATTCCTGCACCAAAAAGAAAACCAAAATTAAAGGATGATTTAAATATTGGATTAAGAATTTTTTTTGTTTTCTCTTCTATTATTGCAACCTGCGTAAAAATATTTGGAGCTTGTATGCCGATAGAAATCCCCCACAACATAGATACAAAAATAAAAAAAATATAAGAAGAAAAATAAAAAATAGAAAATGGAATAAATGCGTACAATAATCTCGCAATTATTAAACAATTTGTGCTTCCTATTTTTGGGAGTAAAAAACGGGTTGTTAGTTGGTTTGTAATTACATTACAAATACCAAAAATAATAAATCCCATAGAAAATTCTATTTTTGTCATATCAATCAAATCAAAAAGAATTGGTGAATTTACCATAAACATACTGAAGGTAAGTGTTGCAAAGAACCCTTGTGAAAAGGTTGCATAAAATGCAGTTTTTAATTCTTTAGTTTCTATATTTTCCATTTAGATAATATTTATGATAATTTAGATTTAAAATCATTAATAGTATAAATCAAATTATTAAAAAAAATAAATTAAATGAATTTTCTTAAAAAAACTTACAATTGGACTTTAGAAAAAGCACAACATAAAAACGCAAAGTGGTATTTGAGTTTAATATCATTTGCAGAAAGCTCATTTTTTCCAATTCCCCCAGACATACTTTTGATACCTATGGCATTAGCTTCCAAAGCAAAAGCTCTATTTTACGCATTCATATGTACACTCTTTTCAGTACTAGGTGGAATACTAGGATATGCAATAGGATATTTTTTTTATAATTCAGTAGGTATTTACATTGTTGAGCTTTATCATTTAGAAAATTCTTTTAATATTTTTGAAGATTACTACAAAGAATTTGGCATTTTAATTGTTTTAGGTGCTGGCATTACTCCTTTTCCATATAAGTTTATTACTATTGCAAGCGGTGTATTTGGATTAAATATTTTTTTGTTTATTATTGTTTCTATTATTGGTCGAGGATTAAGATTTTATTTGATAGCAATACTTCTTTATTTTTTTGGTGAAAAAATTAAGTTAATTATTGATAAATATTTTAATATTTTAACTATTGTGTTTTTTATTTTACTTGTTGGAAGTGTTTTTATAATTAGATTTTTATGATAATTCGTAATTGGACAACACTTTTATTAATTATTTCGCTTATATCAATATCATCAGCATTAATTGCAGAATATTTTTTTAATCTTCAGCCATGTGAGTTGTGTTTAAAGCAAAGACATCCATATTATTTAATTTTAATATGTTTGATTTTGATATTTTTATTAAAAAATTTTTATAAAATTTGGCTTTATTTAGTAATACAGTTTGCATCAGTTTACGGGTTATTTTATTCTATATGGCACGTAGGAGTTGAAAATAAAATTCTGAGAGGACCTGCAGGTTGTTCAGCAATGCTAACAAACAGTGAGAATGCTTCAGATCTCAAAGCACAAATATTATCGAAGCAGGTAGTCAGTTGTGATGAAGTTATTTGGAGTTTTTTTGGAATTTCTGCTGCTTCAATTAATACGCTTGTTTTACTAGTTATTTTTATTTTAAATGCTATTTATCTATATAATTATTATGGCATTAAAAAAGAAAAAAGAGTCTAAAAAAAAATCTTCGACGAATAAAACTACTCATAGAGAGGTTTTGGAAGAAATCATAAGAGTTGATCATGCTGGTGAGTATGGTGCTACTAAAATATATGATGGCCAAATAGCAATATTTGGGAAAAGCTCAAAACTTGGCAAAACAATTCAACATATGGCTGACCAAGAACAAGAGCATATTGATAAATTTAATGAATTAATATTAGAACATAGAGTTAGACCGACTGCTCTCCTTCCTTTATGGAATGTTGCAGGTTATGCGCTTGGCGCATCTACTGCCTTAATGGGTGAAAAAGCTGCTATGGCGTGTACTGTTGCTGTGGAGAAAGTTATTGGTGAACATTATCAAGAACAACTAGATCTTTTAGGTGATGATCATAAAGATTTAAAAAAAACAATTTCTAAATTCCGAGATGATGAACTAGAACATCATGATATAGGAATAGAGCATGACGCAGAAAGTGCGCCAGGTTATAAAATTATGTCTAAAGTAATTGAGCTTGGATGTAAAACAGCGATTGCAATTTCAAAAAAAATTTAATTTTCTAATTCTGTATCCCAATATAAGTAGTCTCTCCAAGTTTCATGTAAAAAATTAGGAGGAAAATTTCTGCCATTATTTTGTAGTTGAATAGAAGATGGTCGAAGTGGTTTTTTAAAAAGCTTCATATCTGTATTGTGAATTAATTTTCTCCCCTTTTTTAAATTACAGGATGTACATGCAGAAACTACGTTCTCCCATGTAGTTTTTCCATTTAAACATTTAGGCACTAAGTGATCAAATGTCAGCTCATTGGCAGGAAAACGATTAGTGCAATACTGGCAAGTAAAATTATCTCTTAAAAATACATTAAAACGAGTAAACGCAGGTCTTCTTTGAGGCGTTACATAATCTTTAAGTGCAATTACACTTGGTAACTTAAATGTAAGATTTGGAGAATGGACTTCATGCTCATAATTTTCAATCACTGAAACTCTTTCAAGAAAAACGGCTTTAATAGCATCTTGCCATGAGCATAAGGAAAGTGGGTAATAGGATAGTGGCCGAAAATCAGCATTAAGAACCAAGGCTGGATTTTCTGAAGTACTCATTTTAGTTTCTACTCACCCAAGTCATATTATTCAAATAGTAATATAATATTAAGATTCGATTACTTTAAATATTTTTTTTAATAAAATTTTGGAATAAAGTTATTGTTTCTTGCGACATAGTATGCTCATCATTTGGTAAAAGTTGAGATACAAATTTAAAATTATATTTTTTTAGAATTTCAACTGATTGATTGAAATTTGAAACAGGTAGCACATTATCTAATCCACCATGTGAAATAAATATTGGTGTTTCTAAAAATGAATTTTTTGGAACAAATTCTCTTGAAATTATTCTTGAAGAAATAATTGCTATTCCAGCTAATTTTTGATTAAGAGATTGACCCAATTCAAAAGCCATGATGCCTCCTTGAGAAAAACCCATAACAAAACAATCACTCATCTCTATGTTTAAATCATTTGTAAGAAGAGATATCGTATTAGAAATTTTTTTAACATTTTCATTTATTAAATTTCTAACATTTTCAAATTCTTTTGGACCAACATCAGAAATATAAACACCGTTCAAATATAAATCAAACCATTGATAACCCATTGGATTGCCAGGCATAATACTTGGTGCATTTAAAGCTACATAGTGCATTCCCCATTCATCTTGATCTAAAGGTTCTGCTAAATGAATAAAATTAGCAGCATTATCACCATAACCATGAAGCATTACCATTAATTTCTTAGGTTTATCATGTTTTGATATTGATGGGCCTAATAATATATTGTCCATACTGACCTTATGTATGAATTCTTGCTTCATTCAAGAAAAGTTTTATATAGATAGATATATGGGTACAATGCAGATAGTGCTAGTTTTATTTATGGCTGCAACTCTAGCAGTCGTAGTCATTGGGGTCATAGCAATGGCTGTAAATGGCAAACTTAATAAAAATCATAGTAATAAGCTAATGCGTTTAAGAGTACTTTTTCAAGCTATAGCTATATTTGTTTTTGTCGTTATTGTCTGGCTTGCCAGAAATTAAAATTTAGAGTCTAGATAAATCATTAAATTTTTAGTATATACACGATCATTATGGGAATCCATTTTAATCACAAATCAAGAGCGGGAGACCGCAAAATGCAAAAAGAGTTAAAGCTTAAAATGAAAGCTGAGGAACGTAAGAAGAAACGCGAAGAGCAAGAAAAGCTTAAAATGGAAGAGGAAATGCGTAAACTCGAAGAACTTACAAGACCTGATAAAGAAGAAAATCAGTAATATCAGAAATATTAACTGTTAAAAATTTTTAAAATTTACTAACTGGGTAAAGGATAATGTTCAGCTATGAACTTCTTTAGAATTTCTAATGTTTGATCTGCTTCTTCTAAGAGCATCATATGCCCACAATCTTCAATAATCTTTATTTCCGATCCTTTGATATAATCAGCAAGAATTTTTCCATCTTTTAAACGGCACATTCTATCTTGTGCACCTAATATAGAAAGAGTAGGTAAATCCAATTTCTTAGCAACCTCAGGTCCATTTTTATAATTATCACATGCTCTAAAATCGACACCTAGAGTATCTTTAATTTCTTTATTTTGAACAATCATGGAACCAACATTTAGGTGATATAAACCTGGAACAGGATGACCTCCAAAATGTCCTGCTGGACCGTGCGCAAAATCCATCATAAGATCAACAGCCTTAGGATTACTCTCTTCAGCTAGCTTTAGTAATTCTGGGTTCATGGGAATAGCAGACGCACCGCCCATAAGAGTTAAAGTTTTAATTTTTTCTGGGTGTTGAGCAACACATTCCATTGTTACAAGACATCCTTGAGAATGTCCAACTAGTGAAGCTTCTTTACATCCAACTGCACCAATAACATCACCAACCCAGTTTCCCATTTCTTCTATAGTTTTTAAACTTTCACCAGAAGATAATCCGTGACCTGGTAAATCAACTGCTAAAACACTGTATCCACGAAATGCAAAGTAACGTGTTTGTAAAACCCAAACCATGTGACTTAATCCACTGCCGTGAACAAAAATAATAAGAGGTTTATTTTTATCAAAAGGTCTGCCTCCAGTGGAGGCAAACGTATCGATACCACGAACTTTAAACTTCATTTATTTGTTTGCAACTAAACGAGGTTTTTTTGCAGCTCTGAATCCATCTTCGAAATCGTTTACAATATCTTCAAAGTCTTCTAAGCCAACAGATAATCTAATCATATCATGAGATAATCCAGCAAATTTTAAAGTTGCCTCATCCATTTGTGAGTGCGTTGCAGATGCTGGATGTATAACTAGTGTTCTCGCATCACCTACATTTGCTAAATGCGATGCAAGCTTAACATTATTAATAAACGCAGCTCCAGCCTCCTTGCCGCCTTTAATTCCAAAGGCAATCATTGATCCAGTTCCTTTAGGAAGAATTTTTTCTGCAAGTTCCTTATCTGGATGTCCAGGTGCGCTTGCATGAGATACCCAGGCAACACTTTCATGATTTGATAAATACTCAACCATCTTCAAAGCATTGGAACAATGTTTTTCCATACGAAGAGAAAGAGTTTCAAGTCCGTGTAAAATATTCCATGCATTTTGAGGAGCTAAGCAAGGTCCCATGTCTCTCATCCCTTCAGCTCTTGCCATCATTGTAAAAGCTGTTGGACCAAATTCTTCTGCAAATGATAATCCATGATAGCCCTCGTAAGGTTCTGTCATAGAAGGAAATTTATCATTTTGCATCCAATCAAAAGTTCCACCTTCAACTAATATTCCTGCCATGGAAGAACCATTACCACTCATCCATTTAGTTAGTGAGTGAACAACAAGGTCAGCACCATGTTCAAAAGGTCTGCATAAATATGGAGTTTGATAGGTACTATCAATAATCAGAGGGATACCTGCTTCTTTAGCAATGTTTGATACTTCAGGCATGTTCATCAACTCATTACCTGGATTACCAACAAGCTCACCAAAAATACCTTTAGTATTTGGTTGGATAGCTTTTTTAAAACCTTCTGTGTCTCTTGGTTTTACAAAAGTAGTTTTAATGCCGAACTTAGGAAGTGTTAATCTAAATAAGTTTACAGTTCCACCGTAAAGCTGAGAAGAAACAACCATGTGATCACCAGCGTTACAAAGGGTCATGATAGTTAAAAATATTGCACTCATTCCTGAGGCAGTTGCAAGAGCAGCTGTTCCTCCTTCAAGTGCACAAACTCTTTCTTCTAGAACTTGTACTGTTGGGTTGGACATACGACTATAAATATGACCACCTCTTTCTAAATTAAAAAGTGCTGCCGCATGGTCAACATCATCAAACATATATGAAGTTGTTTGATAAATTGGTACTTGCCTTGAGCCAGCGTTTTTACTTGGTTGATAACCAGCATGTAGACTTAGTGTGTCAAATTTATAAGTTTTTGGATCCATTTATAACTCCTTTGCTTTTGTTCTTAATTCAAACTTTTGTATCTTCCCAGTTGATGTTTTTGGTAATTCACCAAAGATTACATGCTTTGGTCTTTTAAATCCAGCCATATTTTCTTTACAAAACTGAATTATATCCTCTTCTGTGGCATTTTTTCCAGGAGCTAGTTCTACAAAAGCACATGGTGTTTCACCCCACTTTTCATCTGGCTTGGCAACTACTGCAACCAAGGAAACAGCTGGGTGTTTAGCAACAACATTTTCCACTTCCACAGATGAAATATTTTCTCCTCCAGAGATTATGATATCTTTCGATCTATCTTTTATTTGAATATATCCATCAGGATAAACAACGGCTAAATCACCAGAGTGAAACCATCCATTATTCATGGATGTTTCAGTTGCCTCTTTATTTTTATAATATCCTTTCATTACTACATTACCTCGAATTAAAATCTCTCCCATACTTTCTCCATCCATCGGAACTTTTTCATAGGTCTCTGGATTAGCAACACATACTTCTTCAGTATTTGGGTAACGAACACCTTGTCTTGCTTTAATATCAGCTTTTTCAGATTTTGATTGTGATTCCCATTCTTCATTCCAAGCACACTGAAGAATATGACCGTATGTTTCGGTTAACCCATATACATGCATAACTTCAAAACCTAAGTTATCCATCTTTTCAAGAATTGCACTCGTTGGTGGAGCACCAGCAGTTAATACATATACTTTATGATTTATTTCTTTTTTATCTTTTTCATCAGCATTAGCAATTAAACTTAAAACTATAGGAGCACCTCCAAAATGAGTTACTTTGTATTTATCTATTAAATTATAAATATCTTTTGCAACAATGTATCTGCAGCAAATAATCTTTGCATGTATTAAAGCGGCTGTCCAAGGGTAGCCCCATCCGTTACAGTGGAACATTGGAACAGTATAAAGAAATGTTAATTTATTAGGCATGTTCCATGCGGTAACACTTCCTGTAGACATTAAATATGATCCACGGTGGTGATACACAACACCTTTTGGTTTACCAGTTGTGCCTGATGTATAGCTTAGTGAGATTGCTTGCCATTCATCTTCAGGAAAAGACCAATTATAATTGTCATCACCCGTTTGTAAAAATTCTTCATATGTCAATTCTCCAATTTGTTCACCCTCACCATCTTTAAAAACTGCCTGATCATCATGAATGTCAATAATAGGAATATTCTTCCCATATATTTGCAAAGCTTTTTTCATTGTAGGTGAAAATTGAGTATCAGTTATAAGAAGTTTTGCATCACTATGATCTAGAATATACGCAATTGTTTCTGCATCAAGTCTGGTATTGATCGTATTAATTACGCCGCCAGTCATTGGAATAGAATAATGTGCTTCGAATAATTCTGGGGTATTTGCAGCTATGATTGAAACGGTACTGCCTTTTGTAATTCCTTTTTTTGCTAATGCACTAGCAAACTTGGTACATCGATTATAGGTTTCAAGCCAAGTGTAACTTCTTTTTCCATAAACTAAAGAATCATAGTTTGGATAAATATCTTTCACGCGAGTTATAAAACTTAATGGTGATAGTGGAACAAAATTGGCTGAATTTTTATCTAGGTTTATATCAAAATTACTCATCTGTTTCCTAAAAGGATCAAATACTACAAGAAATTAATTTAATTTACTAATGGTTTTCCAGTTTCAAGTGTATGTTTTATTCGCTCTTGAGTTTTAGGCATCTGGATAAGTCTCATGAAAGCTTCTAATTCAAGATTATAAAGATCATCTTCACTTAATTCATTATCAATTTTTGTATTTCCACCACTAAGCACAAAAGCAATTTGCTTACCTACTTCTAATCCGTGGTCTAAAATTTTATTATCATTATAAAGTGCTTCAAGTTTTTCAAACATTTTATCTCTGACAGCACTACCGCCCAAATTGAATTTAGGTTGAGACGGTTTTTCATAGCCTCCCTCAATATTATTTAATAAATCGATAGCCGTTGATAATTGTCTGTCTCTATTTATTACCACCTTATCCTTTTCTAAAAAGAATTGATTTGGCAGCGCTTCATTTGGTGAGGTAGCAGTAATAGCATAACCAATAAGATCAAAAACTTTCATAGACGCATGTTCAGAATTTTTTTTACCTTCTGGAGTTTGTAACCAACGCCAAAGCATTTCCTTACAACCCCCACCAGCAGGAATGAGTCCAACTAAAGATTCAACTAGTCCAAGAACAACATTTGTATGCGCAACGTTATAATCACAATGCAATACCACTTCAAACCCACCGCCAATAGCAAGCCCTGATGGCGCAGCAATAAAAGGTTTATCAGCATATTTTATTGTTTTACACGTTTGTTGGAAATCAATTATAAATTTTTCAATTTTAGACCATTCATTATTTTTAGCAAATTCCATGACATAATTTAAATTTACACCAGCAGAAAATTGCATTGCATCATTAATCACAATTGTGCTTTTATTATTTTGAGCAGCTTCTTTTAAAGCTAACATAGAGTCAGTATCTAAAGCGTTTGCCTTAGTAGTAAATTCAACAACCTGATATGATGAAGCATTTTTAATATTAGCAGAAGGGTTCTCAAAAGTTTTTTGTAAATTTAACGATCTTAAATTATCAATACTTGAATCTAAATATCCAGGTCTTTTATTAAATTCAAAAACTCCCTTTAGATCTTTAAAGAAGTTAATATCAGTATTTTGATCAATAAAATTTTTTGTATCAATATTTGAAAGCATTTCAAAAGGGCCAACAGTCCAATTAAAACCTAATCTGAGTGCATCATCTATGTCTATATATTTTGATGATACATCAGGGATTAAATATGCAGCATACCTAATTACTTTTGTCAGAATTGATTTTGCATATTCACCGTATTTGTCTTTTCTTTGAATGATTTTATTTATGTCAATTTTATCTCCCATACCTAAATTAATTTTCTGACTTGGGTGATACTCGCCAGTTTCTAAATTAATAGCCTCAAGAATTTTTTTTCCATCAGATTTATTCATTCTATAAAAACCACCCTTACCTTTTCTTCCTGTATACCCAGTTTCAATAAGTTTGCTGACCAATGGAATCTCTTGTGCAACCTCGTGGAAAGGATCTTCTTTTGGGAGTTCTTTGATAAAACTTTTTAAAACATCAGCCATCAAATCGATACCAATTAAATCGTATAGTCCAAAAATTCCAGTCTTTGGGATACCCATTGGTCTTCCAAATACTGCATCAGCCTCTTCAATTGATATCTTCATTTTAAAAGCTTCAGTCATAGCAACTTGCATTGCATAAACTCCAATTCTGTTTCCTATAAATCCTGGAGTGTCGTTACAAATAATTACACCTTTACCAAGTTTTTCATCACAAAATTGTTTTAATAAATTTATTTTTTCAAAGTCATTAACTTCTTCAGTTACTATCTCGAGCAATGCCATATAACGAACTGGGTTAAAAAAATGGGTAATGCAAAAATTTTTTTTCATTTCGTCTGACATATTTGCTGATAAAATTTTTAATGGAATTGTAGATGTATTAGATGAAATTATAGAATTGTTCTTTCTTTTAGTCTGAATTTTATCATAAATGTTGTGTTTAATATCTATTCTCTCAACAACAGCCTCCACAACCCAATCAGCTTCGGCAACTTCATTAAAGTCGTCCTCAATATTTCCAACCTTAATTAATTCTGCTTTGTTTTTTTCTACTAAAAGTGGGGGTCTTGATTTTTTAATTCCTTCTTTAGCGTTTTCTGTAATTTGGTTTCTAGATCCTTCTTTTGAAGGTAAGTCTAGAAGTGTTACATCAATACCAGCATTTGCTATTTGGGCTGCAATTCCACTTCCCATAGTGCCAGATCCTATTACTACTACTTTTTTAATATTCATGTGAGTTCTATAAAGCTGAGCTTATATAAGAAAAATTTGCCGTATGAAAATAATTTAAGCATAAGAGTGGAAATTAATATAAATATCTCTTATAGGCGCGCAAAATGAAAAAAAATCCTTCAAGAAATGTCCATTTTTCAAAAGGACCTAGTGAGATTTTAGATGCAATTAATTCGTCTATAGATATCGATCAACGTCTGTATAAAGAAGATATAACTGGGTCAATAGCGCATGCTAGAATGCTCGGTAAACAAAAAATAATAAATAAAAAAGAACAAAGTGCAATAGTTTCTGGACTTAAAGCAATTGAAAGAGATATTGAAAAAAACAAGGTCGTATTTTCAAAAAAACTTGAAGATATTCATATGAACATTGAAAGTTTATTATTTAAGAAAATTGGAAAAATTGCAGGAAAGCTTCATACTGCAAGATCTAGAAATGATCAGGTAGTAACTGATTTAAAATTATGGATTAAAAAAGAATCTAAAATTTTAGATAGTGAACTAAAAAAATTTCAGAGAACTTTAATTAATATTGCAACAAAAAATACTGCAACAATTATGCCAGGTTACACTCATTTACAGATTGCTCAACCAATAACATTAGCTCATCATGTTTTAGCTTACGTTGAAATGATTGGTAGAGACAGAACAAGACTTGAAGATTGTTTATATCGTCTTAATGAAAACCCATTAGGTGCAGCTGCACTTGCAGGAACTTCTTTTCCTATTGATAGAAAATATACAACTAAAGAGTTGGGATTTAGAGAGCCAACAAAAAATGCTATGGACACTGTCTCAGATAGAGACTTTGTAATAGAATTTTTATTTGTTCTATCACTAATTGCTGTTCATTTATCAAAAATAGCAGAGGAAATAGTACTTTGGTCAAATCAACAATTTAATTTTATCAATTTACCAGATGATCTTTCAACTGGTAGTTCAATTATGCCTCAGAAAAAAAATCCAGATGGTGCAGAGCTTGTTAGAGGAAAAACAAGTATTATCATTAGTAATCTAAATTCAATGCTTAATATTATTAAAGGGTTACCACTTTCTTATAGTAAGGACTTACAAGACGATAAACAAATAACATTTAATTCATACGACAATGTTTCTTTGTGTATAAAAGTTATGAATGAAATTTTATCAAAATCTACATTCAACAAAACTAGAATGAAAGAGTTGATTGATAATTCAAATGCAACCGCTACCGATTTGGCTAATTGGTTGGTTCAAAAACTTAGATATTCATTTAGAGATGCTTATGTTGTTACAGGAAAGATTGTTTCTTATTGTTCAAAACAAGATAGAAACATAGATTCATTATCTCTTGGAGAATTAAAAAAATTTGACAAAAATATAACAGCTGACGCAAAAAAAGTGCTATCAGCTTCTAACAGTGTTAAATCAAAATCAAGTTTTGGGGGTACAGCTCCTGAAATTACTAAAAAAATTATAAAACTTGTTATAAAAAAATACTTATGATGAACAGATTAATATTATTATCATTTTTGTTGTTTACTTTTAGCTGTGGTAAAGTTGGTCCTTTAAGTTTGCCAGAAGATCAAGTAGACAAATCCGTAATTACATATCCATGTGATGAAGCATGTTTAGAGAAATTAGAAGAAGAGAAAAAACGTCAACAATCCGTTATTATAAATACTGAATAAATGCTCACTTATAAAAATAATGAACCGTATATTGAGGGTACTTCTTTATATGACTTAGTTAAAGTTTGTCAGACACCTTTTTATGTGTATTCACAACAAAAAATTATAAATCAAGTAAATAAAACTAAAGAAATTTTAGGTAACAATATTTTTTATTCAATTAAGTCTAATTCAAATCAAGCTATTTTGAAATTAATGAACTCGTTAAATATTGGAGCAGATGTAGTGTCAGTTGGTGAATTAAAAAGGGCCTTAGACGCTGGTTTCGATGCAAATAAAATAATTTTTGAAGGTGTTGGAAAATCTGAACAAGACTTACTCTATGCTATGCATAAGAATATACGTTTAATTAATACTGAATCTTTAGAAGAAATAAAACTTCTCGATAATTTAGCAAATGAAAAAAATAAAATCGTTGATATTGGTGTTAGACTTAATCCAGATGTTGATGGTGAGACTTTAAGTAAAATTTCAACAGGAAAAAAAACTGATAAGTTTGGTATTGAATTTGAAAATTTAGATAAAATTATCAAATTAGTTAAAAGTTGTAAAAATTTAAATTTAATTGGTATTACTTGTCATATTGGAAGTCAAATTAGTAAAATTGAAGCATATAAAAATACATTTTCTCAAATGAAAATGGCTGCAGATAAATTTATTGAATCAGGTATTAATATCAAGCATGTAGATTTGGGTGGAGGTTTTCATGTTAAATATGAAGATTCTGATCCTGACTTTAATATTCAGATGGTAAAAGAAGAACTTGATAATTGTTTTACGCAAACAAACTATGAATTATCGTTTGAGCCTGGTCGGTATTTAATTGCTGAGGCTGGAGTTACAGTTACTTCTATTGTTACAATTAAAAATAATGGAGGTATAAATTATTTAATTGTTGATGCTGGTATGAATACATTGATACGTCCAGCCATGTATGGTGCACATCATGAAATATTAGCGATTGATGTAAAATCAGAGGAATTTATGGATTATGCTATTGCTGGTCCAATTTGTGAAAGTTCAGATGTTTTTTTAAAAAATATTAAATTGGCTAAACAAAAAATTGGTAATCTACTAGTTATAAAAAATACAGGAGCTTATGGAAAAGTAATGTCTTCAAATTATAACTCTAGGCCACTGCCCTCCGAAATTTTAGTAAACAATGATAGTTATGCAATTATTTATTCTCCAGAAAAAATTGAGAAAATAATTGAAGCTGATATTATTCCTAGCTGGTTGTAACTAATTTAAAGTATTGTGTATAATTTTAGCTAAATCTGAAATTATCAAATTTAAATTAAAGAAAAATTCCCTAATATAGAAATCAATAATAATAAAAGTATTTACACCGTAAGATCGATAAATCCATATTGCTAAAATTGCAACTATAGCTAGAGCAATTACTATAGTTGAATTAATAACACTTGGTTTTTCTTGTCTTACAACTGTACTTGGTAAATTTCTGACTGGACCTTTTTCTAATTTTTCTTTTTCTTTATTATTTTTTAAATTTTTATCTAATTCTTCTTTTTTTGTAGATGGGACTGATGTTGTAATGTCAGTATCATCTAATTCTTGAAACCATTGATGATTACAATTTGCACATTCAACCATTCTACCATTTGGTTTAAGATCTGCAGAATTGACTAAATACTTGAATTCACAATTAGAGCAAACAATGAACATAAATTATATATAGATCAGTCAGGCTAGTATATAAAACAAAATCATTAAGTATGTTAATTTTAAAAAGTATAATATTTTATATTTCCTTAGTTATATGGACTGTGTTGATGGGTATTGTGTGTTTACCTTTTCTCTTATTACCAAGTTATTTACTTAAATATCCAACCAAACTTTGGATACGTGTTATTTTCGTTTTTCTTAATCTTGTATGTAATATTAAACATAAAATTGAGGGTTTAGAAAATATTCCAAATGAAAGTGTCTTAATTGCGTCTAAACATCAGTCCGCATTTGAGACACTCGCACTCTATTACTATTTAAAAGATTGTTTTTTTGTCCATAAAAAAGAGCTTTTCTTTATACCAATTTTTGGCCAGTATTTATTCAAGTCTAATATGGTTGCGATTAATAGAGATGGTGGAACAAAAGCTATGAGAGATATGTTACAAAAAGTTCAATCAAAATTATCTTTTGGGTCTTCAATTATTATTTTCCCCGAAGGAACAAGAAAGCTGCCTGGTAGTAAACCTGATTATAAGACAGGTTTTATTGGAATTTATAATCATACAAAAAGAAAAATCCTTCCTGTAGCTTTAAATTCAGGTTTATGTTGGCCAAAACAATCATGGGTATTAGAAAAAGGATTAATTACAATAAAATTTTTACCGACAATTGATGAAGGTTTAGATAAAAAAGTTTTATTAAACGAAGTTCAAAATAGAATAGAAACTGCTTCAAATTTATTATTGGATAACTAATTCTTTTCTGTGGGATCAAAAGTTCCTGCTTGACCAATCTCTTCAATAATTTTTCTAATTTCTTTTGATTTTATAAATTTTTCTTCCAAATATTTTAAATCATTATTTCTTATTGCTTTTTGATAAGTAAGCAGATCTTCACTGAAACGACCAAGCATTTCTAAAACGGCTTCTTTGTTTTTTTCATAAACATCACGCCACATTACTGGATCACTACCTGCCAATCTTGTGAAATCTCTAAAACCTGCAGCTGAATACTTAATTACTTCATCTTTCATTTGAGATTCAAGCTCTGTTGCAGTTCCTACTACAGAATATGCAATGAGTTGTGGAATATGAGATGTCATAGCTAGTACTCTGTCATGACGTTTAGGTTCCATGATTTCTATATTCATTCCAAATGACTCCCAAATATCTGAAATTGATCTTGTTATCTCACTCTGAGTTTCTATTGGGGTCAAAATGCAATACCTATTCTCAAACAGCTTTGCGAAACCAAATTCTGGTCCACTTTTTTCTAATCCAGCAATAGGGTGGGCAGGAACAAATAAAATTTTTTTATTATTAATTGATTCTTTAAAATCTTCTATAACACTTACTTTTGTTGAACCAACATCTGTTACTAGTGTTGTTTCATTAACATAGCTATTCAATTGCTTAAATATGTCCCTATATGAACTCAAAGGCGTACAAATAAAAATAATATCAAATTGTTGATTATATTTATTTAAATCACTCTCTATTGCATCCACAAGATTTAAATTTTTTGAAACACTTATTACCTCACTTTCCTTATCAATAGCAAAAATTTTTTTTGATAATTGTTTTTCCTTCAGTGCCCTTGCTATGGATGATCCAATTAATCCCATACCAATGACCAGAGCTGAATCATAAGTTATTTTAGACATTAAATTTCTTCAAACTTTCAACTGTCAAACTCATTTCTTCTTTTGTACCAATACTAATTCTCAAAAAATTGGGCAGATTATAACTATTTAAACGCCTTATAATAATTCCATCATTCATAAGATGATTACTAATTTTCTCAGCTTCTTCTTCTGAAGTTTCAATTAAAGTAAAATTACCTTCAGTTTGTCTGGTCTTAATATTTAGAAGTTTGAGCTCTTTTTCAAACCAATCTTTAATTTCAGAATTTAATTTAACAGAGTTTTCAATATGTTCTTTATCTTCCAAAGCTTTAATTGCAAGAGACTGTGAAATCGTTGTCGTATTAAATGGAGGTTTTATTTTATTAATTATATCAGCTATTTTTTGACTGGTATAACACCAGCCTACTCTTAAAGCTGCGAGTCCATATGTTTTTGAAAATGTTCTTGTTAAAATAATATTCTCATATTCGTCTGTTAAACTAAATCCTTTATCATAATCGTCTTTTTGCACATATTCGACATATGCCCCATCTATAACAACTATAATATTTTTAGAAATACTACTCATTAATTTAACAAGTTGGTCTCTAGACAAATAAGTTCCGGTGGGATTATTAGGTGATGCAATATAAATAACTTTAGTAGCGTCATTTGTTTGATCTATGAGATTTTCAATATTTAAATTGAAATTTTCATCTTCCTTAATTTTTTTTGGAACAGCACCAACTACTTTACTCACAATTGAATACATCTCAAAGCCGTGGTTTGCGTGAAGAATTTCATCACCATCTTGACAAAATGCTAAAGCTGCAAATAATAAAACTTCATCTGAGCCAGAGCCAAGAATAATTCTATTACTATCAATAGAAAAATTTTTAGCTATTGCTTCTCTTAATGATGATCCATCAATTTCAGGGTATCTGTGTAAATCATGATTAATATTTTTTATCTCTAACAATTCAATTGCTTTCGGTGAAGCACCATAGGGATTTTCATTCGAAGAAAGTTTGATAACTCTTTTATTGTTATTTAACTTTGCCTTACCGCCTTTATAAACATCAATATTTTCTATAGATCTTTTTGATTGAATATTTTCTTTAGTTAACTTTTGAAGTTTTTCAGAAGATTGAAAAATTTCTCTCCAAAGTCTAACAATAGTATCTTTCTGGTAAGATCCTGTAAATTTAGAGCTTAATCTGTCGAGAATTTTTTGTTCTCTATCTAGATCAACAACTGAATTATCTTTTTTGTGTTTTCCTATTTCTAAAACAATTTTAGATCGATTAGATAATAAAGATAAAATTTCATCATCAATTTTATTAATTTTGCTTCTTAATTTGTCTAATTCTTTATTTTTCATAATTTTGGACGTTTCTTTACAAACTATCTTAAGATAAATCAAAATAAAGTAGTATTTAATTTAAAAAATAACGATTAATTGACTTAGACAGATATATAAATATAAGACCGATTATCACCGATTTGAGACAGCTTGCGGGTGGAGCAATAATCAGCTAAAGCGTTTACACTCCTCCTTCATTCTTTCAAATAGTGTTAGACTAAAAAGATATGAAAACAAAATTTACTACTGACACAAAACTTGAAAGCGAAATAGCCTATTTCGAGAATATTAATCTAAAACTAGAATCAGGAGATATAATAGATAGTTTTAAACTAGCATTCAAAACATATGGCAAATTGAATACTGATAAAACAAATGCTATTCTTGTTTGCCATGCTTTAACTGGAGATCAATATGTTGCTGGGAATAATCCCATTACTGGGAGAGAAGGTTGGTGGTCAAGAATGGTTGGACCTAATAAACCAATTGATACAAACAAATTTTTTGTAATTTGCTCAAATGTACTCGGCGGTTGTGCTGGTTCAACTGGTCCTAAAGAGTTGCAAAATGGAAGTGATGTTGCATATGGTGGTAATTTTCCTTCCGTAACAATAAAAGATATGGTGAAGGCTCAATCTTTATTGATTGAAAGTTTAAATATAGAGAAGTTATTTTCTGTCATTGGTGGTTCGATGGGAGCAATGCAAGCGCTTCAATGGGCAATCGATTTTCCAGATAAAATTTTAAATATAATACATATTGCGGGCGCGTTAAAACATTCGGCTCAAAATATTGCATTTCATGAAGTTGGGCGACAGGCAATAATGAGTGATCCTATTTGGAAAAATGGAAAGTATTTTGAAAATAATGAAGTACCAGAAAGAGGTCTATCAGTAGCAAGAATGATTGCACATATCACATATTTATCCGAAAATGCGATGCATAGAAAATTTGGAAGAAAACTTCAATCAAGAGATATTATTTCTTTTGGATTTGATGCTGATTTTCAAGTTGAGAGTTATCTAAGATATCAAGGTAAATCATTTGTTGAAAGATTTGATGCAAATTCATATCTTTATTTAACAAGGGCTATGGATTATTTTGATCATGATGAAACATTTAGAAAAAATATTGAGTTTAGTCATAATCCAAATAACCATTTAAAATTTTTAATTGTTTCATTTACCTCGGATTGGTTATTCCCTACAATAGAAAGTAAAATGATTGTAAATCAATTAAATTCTCTATCAAGAGAAGTAAGCTTTCTAGAAATTGATACTGATAAAGGACATGATAGTTTTTTATTAGAGGAACCACAGTTAGATGATGTAATAAAAGGTTTCTTAATAAACAACTTTGCAAAGATAGATGAATAAAATTAATAGCATAAGAAAAGATTGGTCTCTTATTGAAACACTTATCGCACAAGATGGAAAAATCCTAGATATTGGATGTGGTGATGGCGGTCTTATGGAACAATTAGAAAATAATCGTAATGCGATAACTCATGGAATTGAATTAAATAGAGATCTAGCTGCAAATGCTATCGCAAGGGGTTTCAATGTTGTTCATGGAAATGCCGAATTGGATTTGTCCCAATATTCAAATAATAGTTTTGATTATGTAATTTTAAGTCAAACTTTACAAGCAATGATGAAACCCAAAGATATTCTGTCTGAATTATTAAGAATAGGATCAAAAGCTATAGTTTCTTTTCCTAACTTTGGACATTGGAAAATAAGATTACAGCTTTTAATATCTGGAAAAATGCCAGTTACAGAAAGTTTACCTTATACATGGTATGACACACCTAACATTCATTTTTTTACAATTAAGGATTTTTTGAATTTGTGTAATGAAATGAATATTGTGATTGAAAAAAGTATTGGAT
Organism: uncultured Alphaproteobacteria bacterium; assembly: GCA_902541215.1. Lineage (GTDB taxonomy): Bacteria > Pseudomonadota > Alphaproteobacteria > HIMB59 > CACPNW01. The sequence continues at coordinate 18,340 of CACBPV010000002.1, forward strand.
TAACATCAAAAGGTAAGCAATTTGATATAAGTGAATCAGTTACTGGAGTAAATTTTTTCACTCACGAAGCTATCTTTTTATTAAGTTATAAAAATTTTGAACCAATAAAAATTAAATCATCAAAAAAAGTTTTTGCAAAAAATTCTGTTATTGCAAATTTGTTATTAGATGAAAGTTGAAATTATAAATCAATTAAAAGATAACTACTCTTTTGTTTTATATAATGACACGCTTAGGAGCTGTGTTATAGATCCTGCTGATAGTAATCCTATATTAAATTTTGCTCGTGAAAACAATTTAACCATAGAAGATATATTTATTACACATCATCATAAAGATCACACATCTGGTGTAAAAGGAATACTTAATGCTTTTCCAGAAGTTAATATACACTCTCCAAGTGCTCAGATTGAAAATACAAGATTCGTTTTACGTGATGGAGATGAAGTCAACTCCTGCTTAAATACATTTAGAATAATAAAAACACCCGGGCATACATTAGATCATATAATTTACTATGATGAAAACAATGGTATTTTATTTTGTGGTGATACACTGTTCAGACTTGGTTGTGGTCGTGTGTTTGAAGGAACATTAAATGAAATGTTTAACAGTTTACAAAAAATTAATGAATTTGATAAAAATACAATTATTTATTGTGGTCATGAATATACTTTAAACAATTTAAATTTTCTTGAAAAAATTCTTAAAAAAGAGGATGTTTATTTGATGGTTAGAAATAAAATTATAGATGATTTAAATAATAAAGGAAAATCTGTGCCTTTTTTATTAGAAGATGAACAACGCTATAACTTATTCCTGAATCAAAATTCAAAATTAGGTACTATAATTAAGAAAGAGCTAGGTTTTACAGACTATGAATTGTTTGCTTATTTGCGAAAAGCAAAGGATAGCTTTTAAGGAGTATATTTCCAGTATTTACGCCATATTTTTAATTTGACTATTCACATAGTTCACTATAAACCCCGCCATCAAAAGATATGTTAGCAATTTTCAAAACTGGTGGAAAGCAATACTCAGCAAGAGCTGGTCAGATACTTAAAGTAGAAAAACTTGAGGGATCCAAAGGTGATAAAGTGTCTATTACTGATGTATTAGCGATCAGTGATAAAAGCACAAATAGCTTAGGCGAGCCTTTACTAAAAGATGCTTCAATTGAAGCAAAAATTGTTGATCAAATCAGAGATAAAAAAATAATAGTTTTTAAAAAAAGAAAAAGACAAAATTACAGACTAACACAAGGTCATAGACAATATCTAACTGTATTAAGAATAGAATCAATTTCTTATGGTGGAAAAAAGTCAACTGCTGAACCTGAAACAAAAAAAGTTAAAAAAACCGAAACTAAAGTTAGTAAAGAAAAAATTGAGTCTAAAGAGGTAAAAATTGCAAAAAAGAAGACAGTTACAAAAAAAGCAGTAAATAAAGCTTCACCTACTAAGAAAAAATCAGTAAAGAAAACTGTTAAAAAAAACGTTAAAACTAAAAAAGAAGATAAATAATGGCAACGAAAAAAGCAGGTGGTAGTTCTAGGAATGGAAGAGACTCGGCGGGTCGAAGACTTGGAGTTAAAAAATTTGGTGGTGAGAACGTAATAGCAGGAAACATTATTATTAGGCAACGAGGCACAAAGTTTCATCCAGGTGATAATGTTGGCATAGGTAAAGATCACACAATATTTGCTACAATAAATGGAAAAGTAGCTTTTAAAAAAACAAGAGTAAGAACTTTTGTATCAGTTGTTCCCACAGAACAATAATCCCAATTAATTAAAAATTTATTATGAAATTTTTAGATCAAGCAAAAATATATATTGCATCAGGCAATGGTGGAGATGGCTGCGCTAGTTTTCGTAGAGAAAAATATATTGAGTTTGGTGGTCCTAATGGAGGCGATGGAGGCAAAGGTGGAAATATTATTTTTAAAGTGGATGATAATTTAAACACACTAATTGATTTTAGATACCAACAACATTTTAAAGCAAAAAAAGGTGAAAATGGAAGGGGAAAAAATCAAACAGGAGCAAATGGAAGCAACATGGTTATTAAAGTTCCACCTGGAACAGAAATTTACAATGAAGATAAAACGGTATTGCTAACTGATCTAACAAAAATAGATGAAGAATACATTCTATTAAAGGGTGGTAATGGCGGTTTAGGAAATAATCATTTTAAATCATCAGTTAACCAAGCTCCAAGAAAATTTACAAAAGGTGAATTAGGAGAAGAAAGATGGATATGGTTATCACTAAAATTATTTGCAGATATAGGAGTAGTAGGCTTACCTAATGCAGGTAAATCAACTCTGTTGTCAACAATTTCTAATGCTAACCCAAAAATTGGAGATTATCCATTTACAACCTTACATCCTGTGCTTGGTACCGTGAAGCGCTTTGATAAAGAAATTGTATTAGCAGATATCCCAGGGTTGATTGAAGGTGCACATGAGGGAAAAGGTTTGGGAGATAAATTTTTAGCACATATTGAGAGATGTAAATATTTACTTCATTTAGTAGATGTAAATGATGACAACTGGTACGAAAACTATATTACAGTAAGAAACGAAATTTCAAAATATAGTGAAAAAGTATCTTCAAAAAAAGAAATAATTGTTTTAACCAAAGTTGATTTACTCAATGAAAATTTAGAGGAAAAAAAAATTAAGATCAATCAAAAGTTAAATTCTGATATTCTTTTTATATCAAGTTTTAATAATGAAGGTATAGATGATCTAATTGATTATTTATTCAAATATAATGAAATCACAAATGATTAAAAAATATAAAAAAATAGTTGTTAAAATTGGTTCAAATTCAATTGTTGATTCGAAAACAAAAAAGATCAAATCTAAGTGGTTAGATAATTTATGTAAAGACATTGCGGAATTGTATAAAACAAAAAAAATTGTGATTGTGTGTTCTGGCGCTATTGCTTTAGGTGCGAAAAGTATTTCAAAAACAAAGTTAAGAAAATTAGAAGATAAACAGGCAGCAGCTTCAGTTGGTCAAATTGAATTAGCCCATCAATGGCGAAATAAACTAGGAAAATACAAGATAGGTGTTTCTCAAATTTTATTAACATTAGAAGATAGTGAAGAAAGGCGACGATATTTAAATGCTAGAAATACAATATCATCATTACAAAGCAAAAAAATAATCCCAATCATTAATGAAAATGACACTGTTGCTACTGAGGAAATTCGCTATGGTGATAATGATAGACTAGCAGCACGAGTAGCACAGATGATTGAAGCTGATTTATTAATTTTATTAAGTGATATTGATGGGTTATATCAAGGTAATCCAAAAAAAGATAAGGATGTCAAAAAAATTTCAGAGGTATTTAAAATTGATAAAAAAATTGAAGAACTTGGAAATTATCAATCTTCTGAACTAGGTAGTGGAGGAATGGCCACGAAAATTTTAGCGGCAAAGATAAGTGCTGAAAACGGTTGTGCTACGATAATCACTAATAGTGACAAAAACAAACCAATCAGTGATATTAATAAAAAAAATTCAACAATTTTTTATCCCTTAACTTCTACAAACTCGTCCAAAAAGAAATGGTTATTAAATCATTTAAAACCATCAGGATCCATTATTATTGATGCAGGAGCTAAAAATGCAATTTTAAAAAATAAAAGTCTTCTTCCTGCAGGTGTAATAGATATCAAGGGAAGGTTCAAAAGAGGCGATGTAATATCTATCTTAGTTGAGAATGGTCAAAAGGTAGCAATAGGCATATCTACTTATGATTTTAATGATGCAAAAAAAATTATTGGAAAGAAAAGTAAAGAAATTTATAAAGTTTTAGGTTTCGAAGGAAGAGATGAAGTGGTACATAAAGATAATTTAGTTAAGCTTTCTACATGAGTATTGAAAATAATATTATTGAATTAGGGAAAAGAGCAAAATATGCCTCTCTAAATATGAAAGTCTGTAGCAGTGATCAAAAAAATCTTGCTTTAACAAAACTCACTAAAAATTTAGATAAAAATAGAAATAAAATTCTTGAAGCTAATAAAATAGATTTAGAAAATGGTGAAAAAAAATCTTTAGCTAAGCCTTTAATAAATAGACTTACATTAACTGAAAAATCTATTGATGGATTGATTACATCAATTGAAGATATAATCGAAATACCAGATCCAATTGGAATTACATTAGAAAAATGGGAAAGACCTAATGGTTTGCAGTTTCGTAAAATTTCAACACCACTTGGTGTATTAGGTGTGATTTATGAATCCAGACCGAACGTTACTGTTGATGCGTCTTGTCTTTCTATAAAATCTGGCAATTGTATAATTTTAAGAGGTGGTAGTGATAGTTTTCATTCCTCTAAGGAATTAGTAAATAATATTACAAATGCTTTCACAGAAGCTGGCCTTCCTGAACATTGTGTCCAAATGATTAATACACCTGAAAGAGAAGCGGTTGATCATTTGCTAAGAATGAGAGATTATGTTGACGTAATTATTCCTAGAGGCGGCAAAGGTTTGATTGAAAAAATTAATTCAGCAAGCAAAATACCTGTTATCAAACATTTAGATGGTATATGTCATGTGTATGTAGATAAAGATGCTAATTTAAGCATTGCAGAAAAAGTAGTTTTTAATAGCAAAATGAGACGTCCTGAAATTTGTGGTGCTGCAGAAACACTTTTAATTGATGAAAAAATTAAAGACGAAGCAATGAAAATATTAAAACCTCTAAAAGAAGTAAATTGTGAAATTAGAGGCGATGAGTATATTCAGTCTTTAGATAGTGATTTTAAAACGGCAAGTGAAGAAGATTGGTCATTAGAATATTTAGATAAAATTTTATCAGTAAAAATTGTTTCAGGAGTTGATGAAGCGGTTAAGCATATAAATGATTATTCTTCTGGACATACAGAAAGTATAATTACAGAAAGTGAAAAAACCTTTGAAAAATTTTATAATAAAATTGACAGCGCAATAATACTTAAAAATGCATCTACACAATTTGCGGATGGCGGTGAATTTGGTTTTGGTGCTGAGATAGGAATCTCAACAGACAAAATACATGTAAGAGGACCAGTGGGAACAAAACATTTAACTACATTTAAATATGTAGTTAATGGTAATGGCCAGGAAAGACCTTAATTGAAAAAGATTGGACTTCTGGGAGGGTCTTTTGATCCACCACATCGAGGGCATCTATTTATTTCAAATGAAGCTAAAAAAGTATTACAGCTAGATGAAATTTGGTGGCTAGTTACACCTCAAAACCCCTTGAAGATTTCAAAGCCCGCAACATACGAGGAGAGATTACAAAATTGTAAACAAATTACAAAAAATTTTCCTATAAAAATATTAGAAGTAGAAAAAAAAATTAAATCTCAATACTCTTATCAAACAATTAAATTTCTAATTCAATATTATAAAAATATTAAATTTTTTTGGTTAATGGGTGCAGACAATTTAGTTAATTTCCACGAATGGGAAAAATGGCAATCAATTTTTCATATTATCTCTATTGTTATTTTTAGAAGACATGGATATAATACGAATGCTTTGAAAAGTGTTGCGGCAAAAAAATTTATTCATAATAAATATATAGCTCAAGACATAGAACATGTTTCAAAAAAAATTCCTGCATGGACTTTGATACAAAATAAAGAAATTAAAATTTCATCATCTGAAATTAGAAATCAAAGGAATAAATTAAGAGGCAAATATTAATAAAATTACTTCATTGACAGAAAATATTGTATCAATACTAACTGATGCAAAAGCTGAAGATATAAAAGTTATTGATTTATCTAATAAATCATCCGTTGCTGATGCCTTTGTGATTGCTACCTGTAGGTCAACTAGACATTCAGATGCTACAGCAGACGAAATGGTAAAAAAATTAAAAAAAGCAGGGATAAAGTGTCCAAATCCTGAAGGAAGACCTCAATGTGACTGGATAATTGTTGATGCAGGTGAGATTATTGTTCATTTGTTTCGACAAGAAATTAGAGAGTTATATGCATTAGAAAAATTATGGGAAGTAAGCTTTGATTCTTCACAAACTAAACTAGCTTAAAATATATGATAATTTCAAAAAAAGTTTTTTTAAAAGTAATAATACTGTTCACCCTCATTGCACTTCTTGCACCTAAAACATATGGATCTTCTTCAGATGAAGAAAAATATAAATATTTAGATCTATTTGGACAAGTATTTGACAGGGTAAGATCTTCCTATGTGGAAGAGGTTACTGATCAAGAATTAATTGAAAAAGCGATTGATGGAATGTTGTCAGGTTTAGACCCTCATTCTGGTTTTATGAATGAAGAAGTATTTCAAGAAATGCAAATGGATACAGAAGGTAAATTTGGTGGATTAGGTATTGAAATTACTATGGAAGAAGGTTTTGTGAAAGTCATTGCTCCGATAGAAGATACGCCGGCATATGATGCTGGAGTTCTTGCAGGTGATTATATTATTCAAATAGACGAAACACCTGTTTTTGGTCTAACTCTAAATGAAGCTGTTGAATTAATGAGAGGCAAAAAAGGTGAGCCAATAGTAATTACTATTTCAAGAGCAAATACTGAACCTTTTGAAATTGAAATTATCAGAGATTATATCAAAATTAGATCAGTTAAAAGTGAAGTGCTTAACAATATTGGATACTTAAGAATAACATCTTTTAATGAACAAACAGAAAGTGGTCTTCTAAATGCTATAAAAAAGATTGAACAAGAAAATAAAATAAAGGGTTACGTTTTAGATGTACGGTCAAACCCAGGCGGTCTTCTTACACAAGCAGTTAAGGTAACGGATATATTCTTGGAAAGAGGAGAAATTGTTTCAACAAGAGGCAGAGATAAAAAAGACATAAGAAGATATCGTGCAAAAAAATCTGATAGAACTAATGGAAAACCACTTGTAGTAATTATTGATGGTGGTTCTGCATCAGCTTCTGAAATTGTCGCAGGTGCACTTCAAGATCATAAAAGAGCAATCATTATAGGCACACAATCTTTTGGAAAGGGTTCAGTTCAAACAATAATTCCTTTTCAAGTTTCAAATAGTGATAATCTAACTGGTATAAGATTAACTACCGCCAGATATTATACTCCTTCAGGTGAATCGATCCAAGGTAAGGGGATCGTACCAGATATAATCATTGAACAAGGAGAATTTGAATCTTTTGATTATAAAAGATTTTCTGAATCAGATCTAAAAGACTCTCTTGATAAAAATAATGAAGAAGATGTAGAAGAAAATGAAGATAATGAATTAAGTGAATTTGAAAAACGTTTAGAGATTGATTATCAACTTCGGAGAGCTTTTGATCTTGTGCAAGGTGTAAGTCTCTTTAATGAAACTCAAGAATAATAATGCAAAAAAAATATAGAAAATGTGTGGGAATGATGATTCTCAATGCAAGAAATCAAATTTTAGTTGGTCGAAGATTAGATCATCCAAGTGGATATTGGCAGATGCCTCAAGGTGGTATCGATGAAAATGAAAATCCTGAAGAAGCAGTTTGGAGAGAAATGATGGAAGAGATTGGTACAAATAATGCATCTTTGATTACTTCATCTCAAGAATGGATCTCTTATGACATACCTACAGAAACACTAAAGACATTACCATGGGGTGATAAATACATAGGTCAAATTCAAAAGTGGTTTTTATTTCGTTTTACAGGAATTGATAACGATATAAATGTAGGAACAGAAAATCCCGAATTTAGTGAATGGCAATGGGTGGATTATGATGAAATTAGCCAAAACGCAGTACCATTTAAAAAAAATGTTTATATAAAAATTCAAGAAGAATTTAGAAGTAATTTAGCTAATATATAATTTAAAAAGAAATTAAATTTTATCGTAATAATTTACATTTATTGCTTCTAATTTTGCTTTAGCCACAGAAAGTTGTTCCTCTGTTTCCTTGCCTTCCTTATTTTCTAATTCTTGTATTTCTTTTTCTATTGATGTTTTTTCTAAAGAATTCACTTCAACAACACTTTCAGCAAGAACAATACATTTTTCAGGATTGATTTCTGCAAAACCACCAGAAACAAAAAAGGATTTAATTAAACTTTTATCTTCATTATATACCATTACTCTTCCTGGTCTAAGAGAGGACATTACCTTGCTATGTCCTGGTAAAATGCCTAAGTCGCCATCTTTACCAGGGACAATTATAGTACCAACTTCATCGTTGAAAACAAGGTTTTCTGGAGAAACTAAATCAAAAGAAATTGTTGCCATTATGCGGCTTCAGCTTCTAATTTTTTAGCTTTTTCAATTGCTTCATCTATGCCGCCTACCATATAAAATGCTGCTTCTGGCATATGATCATATTCTCCTTTTACCAGTCCATCAAAACTCTTAATAGTGTCTTCAAGATCAACATATTTACCTGGTGACCCAGTGAAAACTTCTGCAACAAAAAATGGTTGGCTTAAAAACTTTTCTATTTTTCTTGCTCTCGCAACTGTTAGTTTATCTTCTTCTGAGAGTTCATCCATTCCTAAAATAGCAATAATATCTTGAAGACTTTTATATGTTTGTAAAACTCTCTGTACTTCTCTAGCTACTCTGTAGTGGTCATCACCAACAACTTGTGGATCTAAAATTCTTGAAGTAGAATCTAATGGATCAACTGCTGGATATATTCCTTTTTCAGAAATGGCTCTATTTAGAACTGTTGTTGCATCCAAGTGTGAAAAAGATGTAGCAGGTGCAGGATCCGTTAAGTCATCCGCAGGTACATAAATTGCCTGAACTGATGTAATTGATCCTTTTTTTGTAGTTGTAATTCGCTCTTGCAAGGCACCCATATCAGTTGCAAGTGTTGGTTGATATCCAACTGCAGATGGAATACGTCCTAAGAGAGCTGAAACTTCAGAACCAGCTTGAGTAAATCTGAAGATATTATCTACAAAGAATAAAACATCCTGCCCTTCTTCGTCTCTAAAATATTCTGCTTGGGTTAGTCCTGATAGAGCAACTCTAGCTCTTGCTCCTGGTGGTTCGTTCATCTGACCATAAACAAGTGCAACTTTTGAGTCCTTACCTTTTAGGTCAATAATTCCTGACTCAATCATTTCATGGTACAAGTCATTACCCTCACGAGTTCTTTCACCTACACCAGCAAATACAGAATACCCTCCATGAGCTTTTGCAATGTTGTTAATTAATTCCATAATTAAAACTGTCTTACCGACTCCAGCTCCACCAAATAACCCAATTTTACCACCTCTTGCATAAGGTGCTAGTAGATCAACTACTTTAATTCCTGTTACTAGAACTTCAGTTTCTGTTGATTGATCAACAAACTCTGGCGCTGGTCTATGAATAGGATAAGATTTACTTGTTCCAATGTCGCCTCTTTCGTCAACTGGCTCTCCAACAACATTCATAATTCTACCTAGAGTTTCCGGACCTACAGGCATTGAAATAGGGGCACCTGTATCAGTAGCTGTTTGACCTCTAACTAGTCCATCTGTTGTATCCATAGCAATTGTACGAACAGCATTTTCTCCTAAATGCTGAGCAACCTCTAGCATTAATCTTGTTCCGTTGTTGTCAACTTCTAGAGCGTTCATGATTGCAGGAAGTTCACCATCGAACTCTACATCAACAACAGCTCCGAGAACTTGTGATATTTTTCCAGTTAAATTGTTAGCCATATATCCCCCTTTATATTGATTCAGCTCCAGAAATAATCTCTATTAATTCTTTTGTAATGAACGCTTGTCGCGTTCTATTATACTTTAACGTTAAACTATCTATCATTTCACCTGCGTTTCGGGTTGCGTTGTCCATTGCAGCCATTCTTGCTCCCTGCTCCCCTGCATCACTTTCCAAAAGTACTTTAAATACTTGAATAGAAACATTTTTTGGAAGTAAATCCTTTAAAATTGTTTCTTCATCAGGCTCATAATCATAAATTGCATTTGAAGAATTATCTTTTTCTTCTTCCTTTTCAGAATTTGAAACGTCTAATGGGATTAATTGTTGTTGTGTTACTTCTTGAGAAATAGCTGATTTAAATTTATTAAAAACTAATATGCATTTATCAAATTTACCCTCAAAGTATAATTCTTGAAGCTTGTTAGAAATATTTAATGCAGACTCGTAACCAGTACTTGAAACATTTAAGTCGACAAAACTCTTTATAATTTGATCCTTCATTACTCTATTAAAAAAGTCTCTACTTTTTTTCCCAACTGGCATTAGTTGAACTTTTTTTCCATTACCCTCAAGTGATTTAACTAATTTAAAAGTTTCTCTATTTATGCTGCTGTTAAATCCACCACATAAACCTCTATCAGCACTTACTGGAACTACGATATAATTCTGATCATTGCCAGTACCTGTTAAGAGTTTAATTATACCTTCCCCAGATGCAGCAGATGATGCAAGAGAGTAAAGCATCTCCTCTAGTCTTGATGAATATGGTCTTGCTGCTTCAGCTTTTTCTTGTGATCTACGTAGCTTACTTGCAGCAACCATTTTCATTGCTGATGTAATTTTTTTTGTAGATCCAACTGAATTGATCTGAGTTTTGATATCTTTTAAACTTGGCATAGATTAGTTACTTGCAAACTTTCCAACCAAATCATCTAAGATTGATTTTAATTTATCATCATTTTCTTTAGATAATTCTTTTTCATTGGCAATTGCATCTAATAAATCACTATGCTTAGTTCTAATCTCATTTAAAACTTCTGCTTCAAACTTGACTACATCGCCTACTGCAACTTTATCAAGATATCCGCGCACACCTGCATAAATAGAAACAACTTGCTCTGAAACCGTTAGTGGTGAATACTGACCTTGTTTTAAGATTTCAACTAGTCTTGCGCCACGATCAAGTAATTGTTTCGTTGAAGCGTCTAAGTCTGATGCAAACTGTGCAAAAGCAGCCATCTCACGATATTGAGCTAATTCAAGTTTTACAGGACCAGCAATTTTTTTCATTGCTTTTGTTTGAGCTGCAGAACCAACACGACTTACGGAAAGACCAACGTTAATCGCAGGACGAATACCAGCAAAAAATAAGTTTGTTTCTAAAAATATTTGTCCATCAGTAATGGAAATAACATTTGTTGGAATATAAGCAGATAAATCTCCTGCTTGAGTTTCAATAATTGGAAGGGCGGTCAAACTTCCACCGCCATGTTCATCACTCATTTTGGCAGCTCTTTCTAAAAGACGACTATGAATGTAAAATACATCTCCTGGATATGCTTCACGTCCTGGAGGTCTTCTTAATAATAGAGACATCTGTCTGTAAGCAACAGCTTGCTTTGATAAATCATCATAAACAATTAATGCATGCATACCGTTATCTCTAAAATACTCACCCATTGTACAGCCAGTATAAGCAGATAAAAATTGCAAAGGTGCAGGCTCGGATGCAGTTGCAGATACAACAATTGTATATTCCATTGCACCATTATCTTCTAGTGTTTTTACAATTTGAGCAACTGTTGATCTTTTCTGACCAATTGCGACATAGATACAATATAACTTTTCTTTTTCATTATCTGATTGATTTACAGATTTTTGATTTAATATTGTATCAATAGCAACAGCAGTTTTACCTGTTTGTCTGTCACCAATGATTAATTCACGTTGTCCTCTTCCAACTGGAACAAGAGCATCAAGTGCTTTAATACCTGTCTGCATAGGTTCAGATACACTTTGACGAGGAATAATACCTGGGGCTTTTAATTCAATTCTTCTCTTTTCAGAAGATTGAATAGGACCTTTACCATCAATAGGATTGCCTAAACCATCAACAACACGTCCTAATAATTCTTTTCCAACAGGAACGTCAACAATTTCCCCTGTACGTTTAACTGTATCACCTTCTTTAATTCCAGTATCATCACCGAAGATTGAAACACCAACGTTATCCATTTCAAGGTTGAGGGCCATACCTTTAATGCCGCCTGGGAATTCTACCATTTCTCCAGCTTGTACTTGATCAAGACCATAAACACGTGCAATTCCGTCTCCAACACTTAGTACTGTTCCAACCTCAGCAACATCCGCTTTAGTTTCAAAATTAGCTATTTGGTCTTTAATTACAGAAGATATTTCTGCAGCTTTAATTTCCATTATGCCCCCTTCATTGCAATTTTAAGTTTATTAATTTTATTAGCTATAGATGTATCAATCATTTTGGAACCAACCTTAACAATTAAACCGCCAATAATGTCTTCATCAACATCAAAATTTAAAGATAATTTTTCACCTAAAGATTTTTTAAGTTGATTTGTAATATTATTTTTTTCATCATCAGATAATATGTTTGCTGATGTTATGTCAGCAGTAATATCACCTCTTTTTTCAGAGTTTATTTTTTTAAATTGTAAAATAATAGAACCGATATTTGAAATTCTTTTATTGTTATCAAGAACTTTTAAAAAAGTTGTTGTAAGATTATGTAAATTTGCTTTAGAAAATAATTTTAACAAAATATTAAGCTTCTCATCTGAATTTACTAATGGACTTTTAATTACTTGTCTCAATTCTGAACTTTCTTTCAATGCTTTTTGCACTAATTCAAAGTCATTTAGAATATCATCAATACATTTTTTTTCAGAAGCAAGATCATAGAGAGCTGCTCCGTACCTTTCAGATATTAGGTCTCCAGACAATGTATTAGATGCCATAAATTAAATTCATAAGAAGTTTAGAAATAGGCTATTAACACATCAGAAAAAGCAGGTAAACTGTCAGTTTGTGCGTCAAATGAGTTAAATTGAAGATATTTTTAAAATTGTGGGTAAATTACATAAATGAATAGGGATCGACATCAATAATTAACTTTACAGAAGAAGGTAATTTAGTCTTTTCGACAATTTTTTTTGTGAATTTATTCAGATTTTTTCTACTATTACTCTTCAATAATATTCTATATCTATATTGTCCTCTAAGCAGAAAAATTGGAGCTTCAACTGGACCGAGAATTTTAATATTTTTACTATTTTGATCTTGTTGAGCCAGTCTTGAAGCATGTTTAAGAACTAAAGCTTTTGTATGACTAGAAAGAATTATTGAAGTCATAAAACCAAAAGGAGGAATATTAAAATTCTTTCTTTCTTCTAAAGCTCTTTTAATAAAAGCTTCTCTTTCTCGAAGTTGAATCGACTTAATTATTTCTTGATCTGGAAAATATGTTTGAAGAAAAACTTTACCAATTTTTTTTCCTCTACCAGCTCTTCCTCCAACTTGCTGAAGTAGGTTAAAAGTTTTTTCTATAGCTCTAGGATCACCACCAAATAAACCTGCGTCCGCATCAACAATTCCTACTAATGACAAATTTGGAAAATCATATCCTTTTGCCATAATTTGTGTGGCTACAATTATATCTATATCTTTGTTGTTTATATCAGTAATAAATTTTTTAATTTTGTTTGGCGTGTTAACGTTGTCACTAGACATGATGGAAATATTTTTCCCAGGAAAGAATTCTTTTAGCTCCTCTGCAACTCTCTCAACACCAGGACCAATAAATTTTATACTATCTTTTTCATTACATTGAGGACAATCTAAATTTAATTTTTTTATAGTTCCGCATTGATGGCATAAGAAAACTTTTTTGTGTTGATGCATAACCATCCATGATGAACATTGATCGCATTCATATCTGAACCCACAACTATTACACAAGGTTAATGGTGAGTATCCTCTACGATTTAAAAAAATAAGAGTTTGTTCTTTATTTTCTAAGCACTGAGAAATAGAATCTATAATTGATTGTGATATCCATTTATCTTTATCAAGTTTATTTTTATTTAAATCAATTATAGAAATTTCAGGTAATGGAGTTCCAGAAAATTGTTTTGATAAATAGACTTGATCATATTTTTTTATTTTAACATTATTTATTGTTTCTAAAGACGGTGTTGCCGAAGCTAATAATATAAAATTTTTTTCAATTTTAGCTCTTACAACTGCAAGATCTCTTGCTTGGTAACGTATATTGTCCTCTTGTTTATAACTAGAGTCATGTTCTTCATCGACAACAATTAATCCTAAGTTTGTAAAAGGAAGAAACAAACTTGAACGAGCACCAATAACAATGACTGGATCTCCTGCAAAACATTTATGCCAAATTTTTTGCCTATTTTTTTTTGTAATTTTAGAATGCCACAAACACACTTCCATTCCAAAACGCTTCTTTACTCTTGTTTCTAGTTGTGGTGTTAAACTAATTTCTGGAACCATTATTAATATTTGTTTTTTTTCTTTTAAAAATTTATCTATTATTTCAAAATATACTTCAGTTTTACCAGAGCCTGTTACACCTTCTAATAAAACAGGTTTGTTTGATTTATTAAATGATTGGATGATTTCTTTAAATGAATCTGCTTGCTCTTCACTCAAGGTCACAAAAGAAGGTTCGGTGTTATTGAAACTATCTAATTTTTCTTTATCAAATTCAACTATATCATTGTTAATAAGGAATAATTTTAAAACTGCTCCTAGTGGAGCTAAAGTATAGCTTGCGATCCAATTTATAAAATCGATTGAAGAATTCTGAAGGATAAGATCATTACAAATTTTTATAACCTCTTTAATTTCGTATCCAGGATTTTTAACATTCCTCTTCCAAATAATTCCAGCTTCTATTTTTTTTCCAAATGGAACTATGACTACTTGACCAATTTCAAGTTGCTCATTTGTTGAAGAATAAGTGAAAACTTTGTCAAAAGGTCTTGTTACTACTACATCGTACAACATTATATTTATGTATTTTTTATATGTTAACTTTCTAAATAACTTGTATATGGTATACAACAAACAATGAAATTTTTTATAGACACTGCCGATATACCTCAGATCGAAGAGTTAATGCCTAGTGGATTAATAGACGGTGTTACGACAAACCCATCTCTGATTGCAAAAAGTGGTAAAGATATGGGAGAAACAATTAAAACAATTTGCTCAATAGTATCCGGTCCAGTAAGTGCAGAAGTGACAGCAACGGAATATGACAAAATGCTTGAAGAAGGTGAATACTTAGCATCATTAGCTAAGAATGTTGCTGTAAAAGTTCCTCTTACACCTGCTGGTCTTCAAACATGCAAAGCTCTTAGAGAAAAAGATATCATGGTAAATGTAACGTTGTGTTTTAGTGCTGCTCAAGCATTACTAGCAGCTAAGGTTGGTGCAACATTTATTTCTCCATTTGTGGGAAGACTCGATGATATTGGTGAAAAAGGCATGGATCTAATTTCAGATATAGTAATAATGTATGAAAATTATGGATTTGATACTGAAGTATTAGTTGCTTCAGTAAGAAATACTCAACATCTTATTGATGCAGCTGTGATTGGTGCCCATGTTTCAACTCTACCACCTAAAGTTATTCACGAATTATATAAACATCCTCTCACAGATAAAGGGCTGAAAGCATTTCTTGATGATTGGGCAAAAACAGGACAGCAAATCTTGCCAAAATAATCATCATGGTACATGAAGATGAAATTAGTGAAAAACGAATAATAAATTTTTTAAAAAAAAATAAAAACTTTTTTATTAAAAATTCAGAATTAGTTAATGAACTAAATTTTCCAACCGAAGATAATAGTTCTGATAAGGTTGTTGATTTAGAAGCTTATAGATATAAAAAAATATCGCAACAAAATATAGATCTACAAAATCAAATGACAAAAGTACTACTTGCAGGTAAAAGTCATTTAAATGCTCAAAAAAGAATTCTAAAATCTACAATTAGAATTCTAAATGTAAAAAGTTTACAAAAATTAATAAGCTTAATTAAAAATGATCTTAAAACAATTTTAGGTTGTGATGAAATGAATTGTTTTGTAACAAATGAAAATATTAGAGCAGAAAACTTATCACAACTGGATATTAAAATTGCAAATAGTTATTTTAAAAACAAAATGGTTACAAATTTAAATCAAAATCCTAAAGGTTTACTTTTATTTTTTCCTAATAAATCAGCAACAATAAAATCATATATTCTATTAAAAGTTAAATTTCGTGAAGATTGTCTAATATTGGCTATGGGATCAAAAGATAAAAATAAATTCACAGTTGATATGCAAACTGATCTTGTTGAGTACTTAATTAAAATTATAGAAGTAAATTTATTAAGTATTAAATGAAAGGAAAGTAAAATGAAAGGTTATAGATTTATTACAGATGATGACACTATTGATTTTTGCCAAAGATTAACAGAGGCACTCTCTAATGGATGGAAATTACATGGTGAACCAAAAATGACTTTTGATCATAAAAGAAAAGTTATGAGGTGCGGTCAAGCAGTTGTAAAACAATCATCAAAAAAATACAAAAAAGGAATGGATCTAGCTAAAATTTAAATATGAATTGCTCTACCATCTACACTTAAAGCTGCTTCTTTTACTGCTTCACTAGTTGTCGGATGAGCATGACATACTCTAGCAATATCTTCTGCACTACCACCAAATTCTATTGTCGTAACAATTTCAGCGATCAACTGTCCGGCATCATGACCGATTATATGAGCGCCTAAAATTTCATCTGTTTGTTTATCAACCAGAATTTTAACAAATCCTTCTGATGCGGAGGTAGTTAAGGCACGGCCATTTGCCATAAAAGGAAATTTTCCAACTTTGAAGTCTTTCTTTTCTTGCTTGAGTTGTTCCTCTGTTTTTCCAACTGATGCTATCTCTGGGTTAGTATAAACAATCGCTGGTATAGCGTCGTAGTTAATATGAGGTTTTTGACCGTTTATAAATTCAACACAAGCCACTCCTTCTTCTTCAGCTTTATGTGCTAGCATTGGTCCTGGAACTACATCGCCAATTGCGTAGATTCCTTCAACAGAAGTTTGAAAATTATCTTTAATTTCAATGGATTTTTTTGCGGTTAATTTAATACCAATTTTTTCGAGACCCAGTCCCTCTGTGTTTGGTTTTCTTCCTACTGACATTAAAACTATTTCGTAGTTTTCTTTTATTTTCTTTTTATCTGATGTTTCCATCTCAACATCTACACCAGACTTACCAAGTTTTGCAGAACTAACTTTATGAGATAATTTAAATTCTAATCCTTGTTTAGTTAACATTTTCATAAACTCTTTTGCAATTTCACCATCCATAGTTGGAACAATTCTGTCAAGAGCTTCAACAACTGTTACCTTTGAGCCTAATCTACTCCATACTGATCCCATCTCTAGTCCAATATATCCACCACCAATAACTAGGAGTGATTTAGGTATTTTATATAGAGAAAGAGCACCTGTTGAAGATACTATTTGTTTTTCATCAACAGGAATATTTGGTATCTCAATCGAAGATGATCCTGTTGCGATAATAAAATTTTTAGCACTGGCAGTAATTTCATTTTTTCCATTTGTAATAGAAATAGTATTTTTATCTACAAACGAAGCCATGCCAGGAATATGCGTTATTTTATTTTTCTTAAATAAAAAACCGATCCCTGTTGTAAGTTTTTTTACAATTTTAGTTTTGCGATCCATCAAAACATTTAGGTCTAAATCTATCTTTGATGTTTTTATGCCATGCTCTGCAGCATGATTTGAAATTTCAACAAATTTTTCAGATGAATTTAATAATGCTTTAGAAGGTATGCATCCAATGTTCAAACAAGTTCCACCAAGTGATGGCTCTTTTTCTATACAAGCAACCTTCATTCCAAGTTGAGCCGCTCTGATTGCAGCTACATATCCGCCAGGTCCCGCGCCAATTACTATTAAATCAAAATCTTCCATTTTATATTCCTAATACTAATTCAGATGGATCTTCTAGAAGTTCTTTCACTTTCACTAAAAATCCAACACTTTCTTTTCCATCAATAATTCTATGATCATAACTTAATGCAACATACATCATTGGCCTAATTACTATTTCATCATTTACAACTACTGCTCTTTTTTGAATATTATGCATCCCTAAAATTCCAGATTGAGGTCTATTGATTATTGGGGTGCTGAGCATTGATCCGTAAACGCCACCATTTGAAATTGTAAAAGTTCCACCAGTCAAATCGTCCATGGTCAGCGTTCCATCTTTGGCTTTTGTACTAAGATCAATAATTTTAGTTTCTATTTCTCCAAAACTCAATTGATCGGCGTCTTTAAGTATTGGTACGACTAATCCTTTTTCAGTTCCAACAGCTATACCTATATCAAAATGATTTTTATAAATTATATTTTCATCTTTAATTTCAGCATTCACAGCTGGATACTCTTGCAAACTTTTTACTACCGCTTTTACAAAAAATGACATGAAACCTAATTTGACCTCATACCGACTTTGAAATTCTTGGTTTTTTGATTTTCTAATTTCCATAACTTTGGACATGTCAATTTCATTGAAAGTCGTAAGTATGGCTGCTGTATTTTGAGCTTCCTTTAAACGTTTAGATATTGTCTGTCTGATTTTAGACATTTTAACAACTTCTTCTCTTTCACCTTTGTTAGTGGTTTTTTTATTTGAAAAAGAAAGATGAGAAACTACATCTTCTTTATTAATTCTTCCATCAGAACGGGATGAAGTGACATCTTCAAGTTTAATATTATTTTCTTCAGCAATTTTTCTTGCAGATGGTGAAGATTTGGCGGGCGAAGATTTTGTTTCAACCTTAACTGCTTTTACTTCTTCTTTTATTTTTTCTTCTTTATTTTCAGTTTTTTTAGGACTTGGTGTTTTACTTTTTGATTCATTTAAGATTCCTAAAATACCACCAATTTCAACGTCAGTACCTTCAGAAACTTTTATTTCTTTTAGAGAGCCTGCATGAGGTGCTGGTACTTCAACTGTAATTTTGTCTGTCTCAATTTCAACTAAAGGTTCATCTGCTTCAAAATTATCGCCTATATTCTTAAGCCATTTTGAAACAGTTGCCTCCGTAATTGACTCTCCAAGTGTTGGAACTATTAATTCAGTGCTCATTAATTAAATGCTTAATAACATTTACGTCAATTTATTCAATTGGCAGATTAGTCTTTAATTTTGTTGAAATACCTGCCCAAGATTTGATAATTTTACTAATCGAGTCTTGAGTTGCCATTTTTAGAATAGTTTCTTGGTTACTTAAGTGTCTTTCTAAAGAACCAGCTGCAGGAGACGCGGCTGGACTTCTACCAACATAGAATATTTTTTCTTGTTTAACTTTGGCTTCCTGCATAACACTTTCCAATCTACCTTTCACAAAACCCCAGGCACCCATATTTTTTGGCTCTTCTTGTGCCCAGATAATTTCAGCATCCGTATAATGTTTTAATTCATCTCTAAAGTTTTCATAAGGAAATGGATAAATCTGCTCTAATCTTATTATGGAGAGATTTTTAATTTTATTTTTTGCTATGTGATCTGCAAGTTCAAAATATATTTTACCAGAGCAAATGATTAATCTTTTATTTTTCCTTTTTTCTTTAACAGATAATTTATCAGTAAGAATTCTATGGAAAGTTGATCCATTAATATAATCCTCAATATTAGAAACATTAGATTTATGTCTAAGTGTAGATTTTGGTGTAAATATAATTAGAGGTTTCCTAAAGTTTCTATGTAGTTGCCTTCTTAAAACATGAAAATAATTTGCAGGACTTGTACAATTAACAATTTGCATATTATCTTCCGCACACATCTGTAAAAATCTTTCTAATCTTCCACTTGTATGCTCAGGACCTTGGCCCTCATGTCCGTGGGGAAGAAGCATCGTTAAACCAGACATTCTCAACCATTTTCTTTCTCCAGAGCTTATGAATTGATCAATCATAATTTGTGCACCATTTGCAAAATCACCAAACTGTGCTTCCCATATAACTAGTGTCTTAGGATCAACTTGTGAATATCCATATTCAAAACCAAGAACACCAAACTCAGATAAAAAACTATCTATAATTTCAAAGTAACCTTGTTTGTTTTGAAAGTGTCTTAATGGAACAAAACGATTTTCGTTTTCTTGATCGTATAGTACACCATGTCTATGACTAAATGTTCCTCTTCCAACATCTTGTCCAGATATTCGAACACCGTATCCCTCATCTAAAAGTGTCGCTAAAGCTAAACTTTCAGAAGTTGCCCAATCAATACCTTTTCCATTGATGACACTTGTTAATCGATCTCCATAAATTTTTTTGATTCTTCTATGGGCATTAAAATCTGCAGGTATTTCATGAATTTTTTTAGCAACGTTAATTAATATTTTTTCTTTTACAGATGTTTTTCCTCTTCTTGCATCAAATGTTGCAGTAGATAAACCTGTCCAAGTTCCCTCTAACCAATCTACTTTATTTGGTTTATAATTTTTAGTTGATTCAAATTCTTTATCTAAAAAATTTTTAAAAGAATCTACAATGTCTCTAGATTCTTCTTCTGAAAGAGTATTGTTCTCAATTAATTTTTTTTCATATTTTTTTCTTGTAGTAATTTGTTTTTTGATAGCCTTATACATTAGTGGCTGAGTAAAAGAAGGTTCATCAGCTTCGTTATGTCCTGATCTTCTGTAGCAAAACATATCTACAACAACATCGACTTTAAATTTATTTCTAAATTCCGTTGCAAGTCTACAAACATGAACTACTGCTTCTGGGTCATCGCCATTAACATGAAATATTGGTGCCTGAACCATTTTTGCAATTTCAGTACAATAAGGTGCTGATCGTCCATATTGTGGCATGGTTGTAAAACCTATCTGATTGTTAATTACAAAGTGAATGGTACCACCTGTTTTAAACCCTCTTAATTGTGACATAGCAAATGTTTCGGCCACAACTCCTTGTCCAGCTATTGCTGCATCTCCATGTATTAATAAACCGATAACTTTATCTGTTGTTTTATCTTTAGCTAAAGTTTGTTTAGCTCTTACTTTTCCCGCCACAACTGGGTTAACTGCCTCTAAGTGTGATGGATTAGAAGTGAGCGATAAATGAATTTTCTTTTTTTCAAATTCACGATCAGCAGAAACTCCTAAATGATATTTTACATCACCTGAACCTAGTACCTCATTTGGATCGTTTAAAGATCCTTGGAATTTTGATAATATTTTTTTGTAAGGCATTTCCAAAACACTTGATAGAAGTGTTAGTCTCCCTCGATGAGCTGTTCCAATAATAATATCTTCAATTCCAGACAAACATGCCTGTTTAACAATTTGCTCTATCCCGGGTATCATCGCTTCACCACCTTCGATACCGTATCTCTTTGTACCTAAAAACTTTTTATCTAAAAACTGCTCAAATAGTTCTGATTCAACTAATCTTTTATAAATTGCTTTTTTTCCTTCATTTGTAAAATTTGTTTTATTTCTTACTTCTTCAATTCTTTCTTGGACCCATTGTTTTTGATCAGCTTGTTGTATGTGTAAAAATTCAACACCAATTGAAGCAGAATAAGTTTCTTTTAATATTTTAATAATATTTTTTAATTTACTTTTTTCTATACCTAAACTTCCATCAATGAATATTTCTTTTTCTAAATCTGATACATTAAAACCGTAGCTTTTATAATCTAATTCTTGAGGATACTCTCTTTCAGATATTCCTAAGGGATCAAGATCTGCAATTAAATGTCCGTTAATTCTAAACGCTCTAATTAATCTTAATGCTCTAATTGAATCTAAGGTTGATATTCTAAATTCCTCAGAATTGTAATTCGCATTTGATTTTATAACCTTAGTTATGTAATTTTTATCTATTATACTTGACGGACGTTCTTTCCATTCTGGTCCTCCAAAATCTTTAAGAACAGAATAGTCATCTTCATTCAAATTATTAAAAAAATCTTTCCAAGTTGTATCCACACTTTCAGGGTCATTTCTAAATTTAGAATATAGTTCGGCTACATATGGAGCATTAGCACTATTTAAGAAAGTATCATTCATAGATTGCTATTAAACTAAAACCATTTCGCATAACAATCATACTAATGGAAACTAATTATTCCCATTTTGCATTGCTAATTTCATAGTTTTTCCCAATGATGCCGGGGATTTTGACACCAAAACTCCTGCATTTTCTAAAGATTTAATTTTGGAATGAGCTGTACCTTTTGAGCCTGAAACGATAGCGCCTGCATGACCCATACGTTTTCCTTTAGGGGCAGATTGTCCAGCTATAAATGCTGAAACTGGTTTTTTTCTTTTTGAATTTGAAATAAATTCTGCCGCATTTTCTTCCTCCTCGCCACCAATTTCACCTATCATTAATATTCCCTCAGTCTCATCGTCTTCTAAAAATAACTTTATACAATCTACAAAATCCATACCATGTATTGGGTCTCCACCAATACCAACACATGTTGATTGACCTAATCCTACCTCTGTTGTTTGTGCAACAGCTTCATAAGTTAATGTTCCTGATCTACTTACTATACCTATTTTACCTTTTTTATGGATGAAACCAGGCATGATACCAATCTTGCATTCGGAAGGTGTTATTAAACCTGGGCAGTTTGGACCAATCAAATATGTTTTATTGTTAATAATTCTTTTTTTTATATCAATCATATCTAAGACCGGAATACCTTCTGTAATGCATACAATTAATTCAATGTTTGCATCTAAAGCTTCGTGGATTGCTTTAGCAGCAAACTTAGCAGGCACATAAATGACTGTTGCGTTTGCTTCAGTTTGTTTAACTGCATCAGCAACGGTATTAAACACCGGTAAATTTAAATGGGTCTGCCCTCCTTTACCAGGCGTTACACCACCTACAAGGTTTGTACCATATGCTATAGCTTGTTCAGAATGATATGTTCCTTGTGAACCGGTAAAGCCTTGGCAAATAAGTCTTGTATTTTTATTAACTAAAATTGACACTATTCTGATAACTCCACAGCTTTCTGAGCTGCATTTGAAAAATCATCAATTGAAATTAATCCTAATGATGAATTATTTATCATGTCTCTTCCCTCTTTAGAATTTGTTCCTTGAAAACGTACAACAACAGGAAGTTTAAAATCTAATTCTTTAATTGCATCAATGATGCCACTAGCAATCATATCACAATGGATGATTCCTCCAAAAATATTTATGAAGACAGATTTCACATTTTTATCTGATTGAATAATCTTGAAAGCTTTAATGGCTCTTTCTTTATTTGCTGTACCACCTAAATCTAAAAAATTGGCTGGCTCCATTCCAAATTGTTTAATAATATCCATAGTTGCCATAGCTAGCCCAGCTCCGTTAACCATACAGCCTATTTTTCCATCTAGTTTAATGTAAACCATATCGTTTTCAGAAGCTTCAAGTTCTAAATCATTTTCTTCTGAAGTATCTTTTAATTTTTCAATGTCAGCCTGTCTATAAAGAGCATTATCATCAATATTAATTTTAGCATCTAAAATAATTAGTTTTTCATCTTTTGTCACAACAAGAGGATTAATTTCAATTAAAGAAGCATCTATTTCGACATAGGCCTTACATAAATTTGAAACAATTTCTTTAAATTGGTTAAACTCATTAATAGAAAAATTTAATTTATTTTGAAGACTATCACTAATTGTAAAATCTTCTAAGTTATCAAAATAAACATATTGAATTCTTTCTGGTGTTTTCTCAGCTACATCTTCTATGTCTACACCACCAGCATCAGATACCATCATCATTAATTTTGATTGATTCCTATCAAGAAGAATACTTAAATAATATTCCCTATCAATTTCACATCCAGCTTCTAAATAAATTCTATTTACTAACTTGCCCTCATTGCCTGTTTGTTTTGTAATCAATATATTACCCATCATTCCTTTTGCAATTTTTTGTGCATCGTCAATTGATTCTGTTATTTGTACTCCACCTTTTGTATTAAATGGTTTTAAAAATTTCCCTTCTCCTCTTCCTCCAGCATGTATCTGTGATTTGATAACCCAAGGTGGTCCTTTTATATTTTGTAAATCTTTTTCTAAATCATCAACATTTTCAATATAACTTTTGCCTTCAAGTATAGGTAGATTGTACTTTCTTAGTAGATCTTTAGCTTGGTATTCATGCAAATTCATTTTGATAAAAAGGTAATAGTTAGATTAGATGAAAAATACAATTATTTTTTATTTTTCTTATTTAGAAGCTTGTTAGACAATGTAGTTAATGATTTTACTGCTTTAACGGAATGATTAAATTCTTTCTTTTCATTATTATTAAGTTTTAATTCAATAATTTTTTCAACACCTTTTTTGCCAATGATAACTGGAACTCCAACATATAGTCCCTTTACTCCATATTCACCATTAAGATATGCAGCACATGGTAATAATCTTTTTTGATCTAACAAAAATGACTCTGCCATTTGTATAGCTGAAGAAGCTGGTGCATAATAGGCAGATGTGTTCATGAGTTTTACAATTTCAGCGCCACCATCACGTGTTCTTTGAATAATTTTGTCGATATTTTTTTTTGTTGTCCACTTCATCTTTATTAATTCAGGTACAGGAATACCTGATACTGTTGAGTATCGCATAAGCGGAACCATCGTATCTCCATGACCGCCTAAGACAAAAGCGCTGATATCATTAATTGACACATTAAACTCCTTGGATAAAAAGTATTTTAATCTTGCACTATCCAAAACACCTGCCATACCAATACACATATTTGTTTTAAGGCCTGATGATTTCTGAAGGACACTTACCATTGCATCGAGTGGATTAGTAATGCATATAACAAATGCTTTTGGACAATATTTTTTAATATTTTTCCCTACATTTTGAATAATAATAGAATTTTTTTCTACAAGATCATCTCGGGACATGCCTGGTTTTCTTGGAAAACCTGCGGTAACTATTACTACATCAGAATTTTTGATATCTCTAAAACTTGAAGTACCTTTAAAATTTGCATGAAATCCCTCAATGGAAGATGACTGAGAAAGATCTAAAGATTTACCCTTAGGCATCCCTTCAAAAATATCTAATAAAACTACATCACCTAATTCTTTTAAACTAACAAGTTGTGCTAAAGTCCCACCGATATTGCCTGCTCCAATAAGAGCAATTTTTTTTCTCATTTAAGTTTTATACTTTAATTACAATTCTGTAACAATAGCCTTTTTAAGTCCAGCAATTTCTTTGGCTGGATTTAGACCTTTAGGACAAGACCTAGTACAATTCATTATTGAATGACATCTATAAAGTTTTAATGAATCATTTATTGCTTTTAATCTCTCTTTTCTTTCTGAGTCTCTAGAGTCACTTACCCATCTTGCTGCTTGTAAAAGGACTGCAGGTCCTAGATATTCATCTCCATTCCACCAATAACTTGGACAAGAAGTAGTGCAGCAAAAACATAATACACACTCCCATTTACCATCTAGTTTTTCTCTATCTTTTGGTGATTGTTTTTTTTCGTCTCCTGAGTTTTTTTCTTCATTTGTTTTTTTACGCTGCAACCAAGGTTTAATAGAAGCCAGTTGCTCATAAGCCTTACTAAGATCTGGAACTAAATCTTTTACTACACGCATATGTGGAAGAGGGTAAATTTTTATTTCATTCTTTACATCAGACATACTTTTCAAACATGCTAATGTGTTAACACCATCAATATTCATAGCACAGGAACCACAAACTCCTTCTCTACAAGATCTTCTAAATGTTAAAGTTGGATCAATTTCGTTTTTTATTTTCATAAGTGCGTCTAATACCATTGGGCCACACTTTTCTTGATCTATCTCATAATTATCTATCCTAGGATTTTTATCATCTTCGGGATCCCATCTGTATATTGCAAGTTTCTTTGGATCGTTTGCAGGTTCTTTGAGTTGGTGAGTTTTCCCTTTAGTTATTTTTGAATTTGCAGGAAGTGTAAACTGAGCCATTAGTAAACTCTTCTTTTAGGTGGTATTGGTTGAACATGATTAGTTAGAGTATTCATATGAACACCTCTGGAACCCATACTCACATCTCCCTTATCGTTTAACCAGGCTAAAGAGTGAACTAACCAATTATTATCATCTCTTTCTTTATAATCTTCTCTTGCATGTGCGCCTCTACTTTCAGTTCGATTTAACGCAGAATGAAGAGTAACTTTTGATTGTGCCATTAAATTGTGTAACTCTAAAGCTTCTACCAAGTCCGTATTAAAGATTAATGATTTGTCTTTAATATCTATGTCATCCATTGAGCTCTCAACTTTTGAATATTCTTCAATACCTTTTGATATGAGTTCATGTGTTCTAAATACTGCGCATTTTTGCTGCATTATATGTTGCATGGAAGTTCGAAGTTCTCCAGTTGTAGAGTTTCCTTTGCTGTTTCTGATCTTATCAAATCGCTCAATAATATTATCTGTTTTTGATTTACTAATTTCAATTTTTTTAGAATTTGGTTTTACTTTTTCTTTACATGTTAGACTAGCTGCTTTGCCAAAAACAACAAGATCGATCAATGAATTTGTTCCTAATCTATTAGCACCGTGTACAGAAACACATGAAGCTTCACCAACAGCCATTAAACCTTCACATACATTATCTGGATTTTCATTTGTTGGCCTTAGAACTTCTGTTCTATAATTTGTGGGTATACCACCCATATTATAATGAACCGTTGGGAGAACTGGTATTGGATCTTTAGTAAGATCAACTCCAGCAAATATTTTTGCAGTTTCTGAAATACCAGGCAATCTTTTATGTAATGTATCAGCATTAATGTGCTCAAGATGAAGGAGCACATGATCAGCATTTTCTCCACAACCTCTATTTTCACTAATTTCAATTGTCATTGCACGGCTTACTACATCCCTTGATGCTAGATCTTTTGCATTTGGAGCATATCTTTCCATAAATCTTTCACCATCACTATTAGTTAAATATCCACCTTCTCCTCTTGCTCCCTCAGTAATTAACACTCCTGCACCGTAAACTCCTGTTGGATGGAACTGAATAAATTCCATATCAGAAAGAGGTAGGTTTTGTCTTAAAGCCATTGCACTACCGTCACCAGTACAAATGTGAGCACTCGTGGATGAGAAGTAAGCTCTTCCATATCCACCAGTAGCTAGAATTGTTTGATGAGATAAAAATCGATGGACTGATCCATCCTCTAAGCACCATGCTACCACACCAATGCAATTACCTTGATCATCAGAAATTAAATCTAAAACAAAATATTCAATATAAAATTCTACATTATTTTTAAGTGATTGCTGATAAAGTGTATGGAGTAAAGCATGTCCCGTTCTATCAGCTGCTGCACAAGCTCTCATCGCAGGAGCTCCTTCACCATTATTAGTTAAGTGTCCACCAAAAGGTCTTTGATAGATCTTGCCATCATCTGTTCTACTAAAAGGCATGCCATATTCTTCAAGTTCAATTACTGCTTCAGGGGCTTTAGAACATAAGTACTCAATTGCATCTTGATCACCAAGCCAGTCGGAACCTTTAACTGTATCATACATGTGCCACTTCCAATTATCTTCACCCATATTTCCTAAAGCTGCTCCAATTCCACCTTGTGCTGCAACAGTATGACTTCTTGTCGGAAACACTTTTGATATACAGGCTGTTTTTAATCCAGCTTCAGCACATCCAAGCGTAGCTCTTAGTCCTGATCCTCCAGCTCCAACAACTACAACGTCATAATGGTGATCAATAATTTTGTATGAATTAGTCATCTAAAAAACCATTCTCACTAAGTTAACAGTAATTAAAATCATGATAAAATATATAAGATAATTTATTGATACTTTAATGAATTTGGCTGTCTTTTTCGATGTGACATAATCTTCAATAATTGTTTGCAGTCCTAATTTTGAATGCAGAAGCATAGATTGCATCATCACAAAAAATAAGAATGCATTAAAATAGGATTTAAAAAAAATTTCTATTTCAGAATAAGTCATCTTTGATAATGATAATGCAGAATATATAAACCAAAACGTCAATGGTATTAAAATTGAAGCAGTAATTCTTTGGGTTAACCATTTAAAAGCATAATTTTTCATGCGAAGTACCAGACAACTAAACTAGAAATTAAAGTTAAACATATAACAGCATAACTAGATTTATATACTTGAGATAATTCCATTCCAATACCGAATGACCAATATAATTTTCTACATCCATTAAATAAATGGTAAAAAATACCGACAGTCCAAATCATTAGAACTAGTTTAAACAAAATACTCTTAGAAAGAGTTTCAAAATAAATATAAAATTCAGGACCAAAACTAATTAAAAAAAACCAAATTGAAATTAATAGTGCACCCACACTTAATCCTATTCCAGATATCCTATGAAAAATCGAAAATACTGCTGTAAGTACTCTTTTGTGAATAGATAGGTGAGGTGATAATGGTCTATTATCAGTCATTTTTTTCATTTTTTTTATATTTCATAAGTAAGTATTTTTCTTCAAATTTCAAAATATTAATGGTTTAGTTATTTTTTCTTACTATCACGGAAGTTTGTAAAATGTTGATAAAAAGTGCTAAATTTTATGAAAATCATCCAAATTTAATGGCAAATTTAACTAAAAATCTTGAATTTTAAATAGATAGATATTACTCTTAATAAGCCGGATAATACTCGTTTCTTAGCTTCGGAGGAACGCCAAGAAT
This sequence comes from uncultured Alphaproteobacteria bacterium, assembly GCA_902541215.1. Classification (GTDB taxonomy): domain Bacteria; phylum Pseudomonadota; class Alphaproteobacteria; order HIMB59; genus CACPNW01. The sequence continues at coordinate 46,878 of CACBPV010000002.1, forward strand.
TTTTAATTATCTTACCCGCCGTTTGATAATTAGTTGAGTTTCTTATTCTAGAGAGGTGTCTGCCAAGGTACAAACTAGTTTTAGAGTCCGGCCTACTTTAAATTTTTATTAAAAAATTCTTCCAACTTTTTAGAATATACTTTCGGATATTTGAACATAGCATCTACATGATAAGAGTTTTCAACTAGCCAAAACTCAGCGTTAATTTTATTTTGACTTGTATAATCTTTAAAAAAATTAAAGTGTCTTGTTAAGATTCTTGTATCAGAGTCGCCATGAGTAAAAAAATAATATTGGTTCTTTGATAATTTTTTAGCTGGAGATAATTCTCTTGGATCAGTTCCAGTTAAGATTCTTCCAGCTAAACTTACTACTGGCCCAAATTCTATAGTAAGACCATATCTTGCTATTTCATCTTTTAAGATCATATTAAATTCAGCAAGTGAACTATCTGCCCACACTGCACGTATTTCCGGTTCTGCATATGCTGCAAAAATAGAGGTGCTTGCACCAAGAGATATTCCATGTAATCCAATGCTATTAGACTTGAAACCAATTTTTTTTAAAAAATCAAATGCTCCAAGAATATCATTATATGACTTTAAGCCTAAATCATCATAACTGCTTACAGTATCACTTTGGCCGTAGTTTCTTAAATCTATCGTAAGAACATTAAATTTTTTATTAACTAAAAAACTTGCAATAAGATTGGCTTCAGACTTACATTTACCATTTGGGCTTATACCGTGTGTTACAATTATAATTGGTCTATTTGGAAAATAATTAAACAGCCATCCATTAATCTTAATGTCTAGGTCACGAGATTGAAAGTATACATCTTGCCATTCATCTAAATAATAATCCTTAAAGTTAAAATTTTCTCTTACTTTTTTTCGTGCAAGAATTGAGTATTCATGTGAATCAACTGTTGTACTCCATGAATTAGGAAGGGATCCTTCGTGTAAACCACAAGTTGGATCTATTTTTAAAATTTGGTAAGCAACATAAAAACCTGCAGTAAAATAAACTGCTATTAATAAAACTACTGTGCTTACTGAAAATCTAATTATGTATTTCATCAATCTGGTTTTACTATAGTCATTTCATATAATCTGCTAGCAGTTCTTTTAAATTCCTCTGCTAGAGTATTTATATTATTTAATGAATTTATAGGTTTTGTCGCTAAAATTACTATTGAACAATTATTTTCATATAACATATCAATTAATCCAATAAATCTTCTGCACGAATCTTTTTTCTGATTATCAAATTCAGGAACATTTTTTAAAAATACCAACTTAAATTTATCTGCAATATTCTTATAATCTTCATTACCAAAATTTACTTCACAAAGATTTTCAAAATCTATCATCATTAGATTTGATGTACATTTATCAAACTCTAGTTCACGACTTTTAGATTTTATTTTTACAGTTGTTAGATGGGAGGGATCAACAAAGCGATTAAATAATTTTTCAAATTCATTTGACGTTTCAGTTGTTATAGGTGTGAAATATGTCTTTGATTGATTTAACGTTTGTCGGCGAAAATCTGTTTTAATACTAATATCATAGAGAAAAAAATTTTTTTTAATTAAATCAATAAATGGTAGAAAATCATTTCTCTGTAAACCATCTTTATATAAATTATCTGGATTAAAATTTGACGACAATAATATAAATATTTTATATTTAGAAAAATAAATAAATATTTTTTTTATTATTAATGCGTCAACAATATTAAAAATATGTAATTCATCAATAAATATTATTTTGTAATCTCTACTTAAATTCTTTACATAGTTTTCAATAGCAAGTTCTTTATTTTCTGATTTTTTAACTTGTTCATGGATTTCATTCATCAAGTTATTAAAATGAATTTTTTTTCCAATCTTGGTATTTTGATAAAATAAATTTAATAAAAATGTTTTTCCTGTGCCAACTTGACCATAAAGATAAATTCCTTCAAAAATTTTATCCTTAAAAAATAACTTTGTTTTACTAAAAGATGACCATACATTATCTGCTTGTTTTAAGAATTCAATTTGATCTTTATTTTTTTTAATAAAATTATTTTCAACAAAACTATTGTATTGATCAATAACATTAAACATTATTTTTTACCTAAATACTGTTCAAGTTGTTTTAAAGTTTCTAGTTCACCACTGCTGATGCTTTTATCTTCTTTTTTCTTTATTAATCGTTTATATTCCTTTATTAGAAAATTAAGACTCTCCATTATTTGTTTATTCATGTTTTATAAATTATAGGTAAAATTGATGATATAACAATCATTATGGAGCTAATTAAAAATATAACTGATATTCCATAACCCCAATCAATAATATAACCAAAAACAACAGGCGATAAGGCGCTCGCAAAAACTCCAACTGCATGCAGTAAAGCTTTGGCAGTTCCAATACTTTTCACTCCATATATTTCTGCCCAGAGTGATCCCATAAAAGGTGCTGATAAACCTAAATTAAATCCAAATAAAGACATGTAAAGTACGAATGACCAATAATTATTAAAGAAAAAAAGAATGGTGATACAAACTAACAAAGGTAATAGTACAAAAGGTATTGCTTTCTTTGTATTTATCTTATCTATTAAGGGCCCTCCTATTAATAATCCTAAAATAGAAAATAATCCAAAATATATATAACCGTTCCCTAGCATTTCCATTGTCCACCCTTTAACATCAAAAATATAAATCTGATGAAACATTAACCCTGTACCAATGAATGGAAAGGATGCAGCCAATGGAAAATAGATAAAAAAAACTCGGTCTTTTAAAATTTCTGTAATGGTCCAGCTTTTATATGTTTTCTCATTATATATATTTTTTTTAAGGGCAGCATCTCTACTTTTTTGATTATGAAGAATAAAATATATTATTGGAATTAAGATCAAAAGAGTCAAAGTTGTTAAAAACCAAAGAGTTTTAAAATTATAGTATGAGTCCAGATTAACGACAATCTTTGGTAAAAACATTATGCCTAACATTCCTCCAAGTGTTGCAACTGATATTGCTTTACCTCTATCAATTAAAAAATATCTTGCCATTGAAGTTGAACCGGCATGTGTCATAGCCCCCTGCCCAAAAAAACGTAATAAAAATAAAATAAGAAAAAGATGAAAAATATTATCGAAAATAAAATAAAAACCAATGCAAGCAAAAGCTAGACCAAAAATAATACCTACGGAATATAATCTTAAATCAATTTTATCTATTAATCTTGCAAAGTTTATAAATAAAAATGAACTTACAAGTGTTGCTATGGCATAAACTAATCCAAACTCACCATCTGTTATTTTATATAGATTTCGAATATCATCATTAAATAATGCAATATAAAAAGTCTGTCCAAAACTTGCAAAGAATACCATAGCAAATCCGTATACTAAGAGATTAGGATCATTTAAAAAAAATTTTTTCATTATGGTTTAAAGCAATTCTTTAATACTATTTAAAAGTTTTACCATTTTACTTTTATCTATTCTTCCTGTGTTAACATTTCGTGGGCTTGGATGATAACTACCAACTAAAATTTTTTTATCAGGTAAAATATTCATAGATCCATGAGAAAAAATAAAATCTTTATTTCGTATTTCATATTTTTGCTTATAATAATTTACACAGGCGTCATGACCAATTTTACCAAGGGCAACAATGACTTTTATTTTTTTTAAGAAAGCAATTTCTTGATTGAAAAAATTAAAACATGTTTTCAATTCTTTTGAAGTAGGTTTATCTTCTGGGGGTACACATTTAAGAGCAGTAGTTAAGTACATATTTTGAAGTTCCAAACCGTCACCCATATCTACTGAATCTGGTTGGTTTGCAAATCCAGTTTTATATAGGCAGGAAAATAAAAAATCTGCAGATTTGTCCCCTGTAAAAACTCGACCTGTTCTATTTCCTCCATGCGCTGCTGGTGCAAGACCTACCATTAATAATTTAGCTTTTTCATCTCCATAGCCAGTAATGGGCTTGCCCCAATAACTTTGATTAATATATTGTTTTCTTTTTTCCTTAGCAATTTTTTCACGGAAGTTAACTAAGCGTTCACACTTTCTGCAATGAATGATAGATTTGTTTAAATTACTTAATGTCATTTGGAAAATATATATTTATATTACAGCTCTGTGATTAATGAAAGAGCTAAAGCTATTCTGGAATTTTGTTTCACCAAAACTCCACTTGAACAATGGTTTAAAAAGGATGATGAATTTGATAATATTTTAAAAAGTACTTTTATGGATGATTACATTAAAGCCATTAATAATGATTATGATAATTGGAAAAATGATGCTGAAGAATGTGTAGCTTTGATTATATTACTTGATCAATTATCAAGAAATTTTTTCAGAAATAATTCAAAAGCTTTTGACCAGGATACTAAGTGTGTTTTAATTGTTAAAGAAGCAATAAGTAAAAATTATTTAGATAACCTAGACATTGATAAAATACATTTTTTATTACTTCCATTTATTCATAGTGAAGATATCACGGATCATGAACTTGGTCATAAATTAGTCGATAAATATTTAAATTATCATCCAGAATATAATAATATTAAAAAAGCTTGGGATGATCATAGCGTGGCAATTAAAAAATTTGGAAGGTATCCGCATAGAAATAAAATATTAAATAGAAAATCAACAAATGAAGAAGAGTTATTTTTAACACAACCAAATAGTTCTTGGTAAGATAAAGATATGCTTTTAGAGAGAGATTTTTCAGATATTTTAAAACAACTTGAGTTTAAAAAAGGAAAAATTAAAGCTATTCTTGATACAGACACCTACAATGAAATTGATGATCAATTTGCTTTAGTGCAAATGTTGTTTTCAAAAGAAAAAATAGAAGTGCAAAGTATAAATGCTGCTCCTTTTTCAATGAATAATCGTTCAGATAATCCAAAGAAGGGAATGGAGCTCAGTTATGATGAAATCTTTCGGTTGTTAGAAAAAATAAATTTTAAAAAAAATGATTTTGTTTTTAAAGGATCAACAAAATATGTAGGTTTTGAAAAAAAACCTATTAATTCACCTGCAGCAGATAATATCATAGAAAGTGCTTTAAAATGTACTGAAGAAGATCCTCTATACGTAATAGCCATCGGCGCTATTTCTAATGTTGCCTCGGCATTATTGAAAGAGCCAGAAATTATTAAAAAAATTGTTGTAGTTTGGTTGGGGGGTAATGCAATTTATTGGCCACAAAATTCAGAGTTTAATCTAAAGCAAGATATTGGAGGTGCTCAAGTTTTATTTGATTGCGGTGTCTCACTAGTGATGGTTCCTTGCAAGGGCGTAACTTCACATCTTATTTCTACAGTTCCAGAAATCGAAAAATATATAGAGCCTCATGGTAAAATTGGTAAATTTCTTGCAATGCGATTTAAAGAGTACAATAATATACATAAAGGTTGGTCAAAAGAAATTTGGGACATGGCAGCTGTTGGTTATGTTTTAAACGAAGATTGGGCTCCAACTAATATAATACCTTCTCCAATTTTATTAAATGATATGCGTTGGAGTTCAGACAAAAACAGACATCCAATAAAAATAGTTTACGAAATCAAAAGGGATGCAATTTTAAAAGATTTTATTAAAAAATTAGAAAACTTTATCAGTTCTTCCCATTAAATAATAAGACACTAAACCTAACCATTCGTGAGATCCTTGCTGAAAAGAATTTAGATTAGATAATAAATTAAGATTAGGAATTAATTTAAATTCTTTAATATTTTTAAAGTCTACTGCATATGGAATTAAATTCCAGTCATTTTTGTCTGCTATAAGTAATGCTCTTTTCATATGCGAGGCAGATGTTATCAATAACCAATTTTCATTTATTTTTGGATTAGCGATTTTTTTTGAATATATTATATTTTCATAGGTGTTTCTTGAATTATCTTCAAAAATTATCTTATCAATTTCTATTCCTATTTTTTTGTAAAAAGATTTTGCAACTTTTGCATGATCAAAATCAGGTCTATTTAAAATCCCTGATCCACCACTAAAAATTACTTTAGCCTTATCAAATTTTTTAATAATAAAAACAGATTCAACCAATCTTTCTGAAGAACCATTTAAACTGATTTGATCATATTCATTATAAAGTAGAGGGTTTGTTGCACCTCCCAAAATAAGGATGCCATCGACTTGGTCTGGAGGTTTTATGTATGAGTGATATTCTTTTTCAATATTATAAATTAGATAACTTCCAATAGGCAAAAAAGAGATAAGTGCGATAAATACAAAATTAATCAGAAAAATAATTAAACTTAATCCCCTTAATTTAACAAAATATAAAAATATTGAAAGCAAAGTAACAAAAATAAAAATATTAAAAGGATTTAATATTAACCAAAGAATTTTAGATAGGTAAAATGACATAATATTTTATAGCTTTAGTTTATACTATATAACATTTGATAAATAAAAGGTCTCGTGGTGAAATGGATATCACACGTGTCTTCGGAACATGTATTTGGGGTTCGAGTCCCTACGAGACCGCCAATTAAATAGTTATTTTTTCTGAGTATTTTGAAATTACTAACTCTGCAATTTGAACAGCATTAAGTGCTGCTCCTTTGCGCAAATTATCTGACACTACCCATAAATTCAAACCATTATCAATTGATTGATCATTTCTAATTCTACTAATATAAACTTTATCTTCTCCTGCAATTTCAACAGGGGTCACATAACCCTCATCTTTTCGGTGATCAATTACTGAAATACCTTCAGATTTAGATAATATTTCTTTAGCTTCTTTTTCATCTAATGGTGAATCAAACTCTAGATTTACAGCTTCTGAATGGCCAATAAACACAGCTGTTCTAACGCAAGTTGCTGAAACATTAATTCCCTCATCTAAAATTTTTTTTGTTTCATCAATCATTTTTTGCTCCTCTTCTGTATTACCATTTTCTAAAAAAGCTCCAATGTGAGGAATGGCATTGAAAGCAATTTGTTTTGTAAACTTTTCTTTTTTTAATTCTTGGTTAGCATAAACATTTTGAGTCTGATTAAATAATTCATCCATACCTGTTTTCCCTGCTCCAGAAACAGCTTGATAAGTTGATACAACAACTCTGTTTATAATTGCTTTTTCATGAAGTGGTTTTAATGCTACAACCATTTGTATTGTTGAGCAGTTAGGATTTGAAATAATATTAGTTCTGTTTTCATCATCAAAAAATTCATCAAGTGCATTAGCGTTTACTTCAGGAACGATTAAAGGAATATTTTGTTGCATTCGAAAATGAGAGGTATTGTCTATAACAATACATCCTGCTTTAGCTGCTTTTGGTGCATATTCTGCAGAAATTTTGCCTCCGGGTGAAAATAAACCGATGTGAGCTTTTGAAAAATCAAATTCTGATAAGTCTTCTACAACAATTTCTTTATCTTTAAACTCTACTTTTTTGCCTTTTGATTTTGATGACGCGAGTAAATATAAATTGTCTATTGGAAAATCCCTTTGCTCTAATATTTGAACTATTTCTGTTCCTACCGCACCTGTTGCTCCTGCTACTGCTATATTGTATTTTTGAGTCATTTAATTGCCAGATAGAATTTTTAATTCTTCAATAACAGCATTTCCCATTTCTTGAGTAGAAATAATTTTTTCTGCTCCTTCTTTAATATCAGCTGTTCTTAGACCTTTTAGTAATACATTCTGTACAGCTTTCTCAACCATTTGACTATCTTCTTGCATATCAAAACTATATTTCAACATCATAGCAAAGCTCATGATCATTGCTAGAGGATTTGCTTTAGATTGGCCAGCTATATCTGGTGCACTACCATGAACTGGTTCATACATTGCTGCTCTAGTTCCATTTTCTTTAACTGGTCCAAGAGCTGCTGAAGGAAGCATTCCTAAAGATCCTGTTAGCATAGCAGCAGTATCACTTAAAAGATCACCAAATAAGTTATCTGTAAGTATGACATCAAATTGTTTTGGATAACGAACTAACTGCATTGCACAATTATCTGCAAGCATGTGTTCTAAATTAACATCAGAATATTCCTTTTTATGTAAATCTGTTACGGTTTGTTTCCAAAATAAACCTGTTTCCATTACATTTGATTTTTCTACTGATGTAACTTTATTATTACGCAACTTTGCTAAATCAAATGCCACTCGCGAAACTCTATTAACTTCTGATGTGGTATACAGTTGAGTATCAACTGCCTTACTTTCAGTCTCACTAATTTTTGATATACCTCTTGGTTGACCAAAATATACACCACTTGTTAACTCTCTTATTATCAAAATATCTAATCCTTTAACAAGATCAGATTTTAAAGATGATGAATCTGAAAGAGCATCTAAAACAACCGCTGGTCTTAGATTAGCAAAGAGATCAAGGTCTTTTCTTAATCTTAATAGGGCTGCTTCAGGTCTTTTATCTCTTTCTACGTTATCCCATTTAGCACCTCCTACCGCACCAAATAATACTGCATCACAATCCATAGCTACTTGCATTGTTTCATCACTTATAGAATTACCTTCTTTATCGTATGCCGTACCCCCAACTAATCTTTCAGAAATATCAAAAGATAAAGATTTAGTTTTTTCCATCCAATCAATTATTTTTAATACCTCAGCCATAACTTCATTGCCAATTCCATCACCAGGTAAAATTAAAATTTTTTTATTACTCATTTTTGGCTACACGATCCAAGGTTGGACACTGTGTATTTTTTCTTCGTGAACATCAATTTTTTTATTTTTTTTGAGCGTCAAACCAATATCATCCAAACCCTCTAGCAAACATTTTTTTCGAAATGCATCAATTTCAAATTCAATTGTTTTATCATTTTGATAAGTGATTTTTTGATTTTCTAAATCAACTGAAACATCATTTTTATTTTTTGCTTCGTTCATTAATATATCTACCTTTTGTTGATCTAACTTAATTGGCAGTATTCCATTTTTAAAACAATTGTTATAGAAAATATCTGCGAAGCTTGGAGCAATTATTGACTTAAAGCCAAAATCTAAAAGTGACCATGGTGCATGCTCTCTACTTGATCCACAACCAAAATTTGCCCCAGCAATTAAAATTTTTGAAGTTTTATAAGGGTCCCAGTTAAGAACAAAATCATTCTTTATGTTACCTTGAATATCGTATCTTAATTCATGAAATAAGTTTTTACCTAAACCAGATCTCTTTATTGTTTTCAAAAATTGTTTTGGAATAATCATATCGGTATCGACATTAATCATTGGTAGTGGTGCAGGGATACCAATTATTGTTTTAAATGATTCCATTTATAAATCCTCTGCTGTTGTAAAAGAACCTTTGATTGCAGAGGCAGCAGCTATTGCAGGACTAACAAGATGTGTTCTACCTTCTCTACCTTGTCTACCTTCAAAATTTCTATTTGATGTTGATGCACATCTTTCTTGCGGTTTTAATTGATCTGGATTCATAGCTAAACACATGGAGCAACCTGGCTCTCTCCAATCAAATCCTGCTTCAATAAAAATTTTATCTAAACCTTCTTCTTCAGCTTGTTTTTTAACTAGACCTGAACCAGGAACAATCATTGAGTCTACAGAAACTTTTTTGCCCTCTACAACTTTGGCAACTTCTCTTAAATCCTCAATTCTTCCATTAGTGCAAGAGCCAATAAATACTTTATCAATTTTAATTTTTTGTATTTCTTGTTTGGGTTCTAAACCCATATATTCAAGAGAACGTTCCATAGCCCTCTTTCTATTCGGATTACTCTCTTCTTGTGGGTTTGGTACTATACCATCTATAGCAACAACGTCTTGTGGGCTTGTGCCCCAAGTAATTTGTGGTGAAATATCTTCAGCATTAATTAAAATTTCTTCATCATATTTTGCGCCCTCATCAGATGGAAGAGATTTCCAAAATTCTACCGCTTTATTCCAATTATCTCCTGATGGAGCGTACGGTCTACCTTTAATATATTCAAAAGTTTTTTCGTCAGGAGCGATTAAACCAGCTCTAGCACCTGCTTCAATACTCATATTGCAGATTGTCATTCTTCCTTCCATAGAAAGAGAGGAAATTGCATTACCAGCATATTCAATAACATAACCAGTTCCGCCAGCCGTTCCTATTTTTCCTATTATATGAAGAATAATATCTTTTGCTGTAACACCTAAGTTTAACTTACCTTCAACAGAAATTCGCATATTCTTTGCAGGTTTTTGAATTAAGGTCTGAGTAGCTAATACATGCTCAACTTCACTTGTGCCGATACCAAAAGCTAATGCACCAAATGCTCCGTGTGTTGCTGTATGACTATCACCACAAACTATTGTCATACCTGGCTGAGTAATGCCTTGTTCTGGTCCAACTATATGAACTATACCTTGTCTGCTATCTAATAATGGAAAAAGTGTAACATCAAAATCTTTGCAATTTTTTTCTAGTGTTTCAACCTGAATTCTACTTTCTTTATTTTCTATACCTTTAGATCTATCTGAGGTTGGAACATTGTGATCAGCTACAGCAAAAGTACTTTCGGGTCTTCTAACTTTACGATTATTATTTCTTAAACCTTCAAATGCTTGAGGGCTCGTAACTTCATGAACAAGGTGTCTATCAATATATATAAGACAAGTTCCATCTTCTTGTCTATCAACAAGATGATGTTCCCAAATTTTATCAAAAAGAGTTTTAGGATTATTTATTGTCATCCGATTTATTTTCGGCTGCTTTTTCCTCTTCTTTACTAGATTCCTCTGCAGCTGCTGCTTTAGATTCTTCTGCTGGTTTGGCTTCTGCCTCTTCTACTTTTGTCTCTGCTTGTTTTGCTTCTACCTCTTCAGCTTTTGGTTCCTCTGCAGCATTTGTATCTGTATCCGTAGTTTTTGTTTCTTCTACCGGAGTAGCTTCCTCTATATATTCATATTGATCAGCTTCATCACCCCTATCTTTATCTGCGATCCTTGCTGCCTTTCCAGATAATTCTCTTAGATAATATAGCTTTGCTCTTCTTACATCACCTTTTCTAACAACTTCAATTTTTTCTACTAATGGACTGAACAAAGGGAATACCCTTTCAACACCCTCTCCATGAGATATTTTTCTCACAGTAAAGTTAGAGTTTACTGAATTATTTTTTCTTGCAATACAAATACCTTCAAATGCTTGAAGTCTCGACTTACTTCCCTCTGTAATTCTTACAGTAACTTTTAGAGTATCACCTGGACGAAAAGCAGGAACTCTTTTTTTTGAAGTTAACTTTTCAATCTGTTGTTTTTCAAATGTCTCTAATAAATTACTCATTTTATATTTCCTTTTTATAAATATCTGGTCTTAATTCTTTAGTTTTTTCAACCGATTTTTCTTTTCTCCATTTATCAATTTTTTCATGATGACCTGATGTTAAAACATCTGGAACTTCATGTTTATTTCCTTGAATATCTTCCCAGGTTTGTGGTCTGGTATAATGAGGATATTCAAGCAGATTATTAGAAAAAGATTCTTCTAATAAACTTTGTGGGTGCCCTAATACTCCAGGAATGAGACGAATACAACCTTCAACTAACACCTGGGCAGCAATCTCACCACCAGAAAGGACATAATCACCGATACTTATTTCTTGAAAATCAAGAATTTCTATAGCTCTTTGGTCAACCCCTTCAAATCTACCGCATAAAATAAGCATTTCATCATGTTGTGATAGATTATTAAGTTTGGCTTGAGATAATTTCTGACCTGACGGTGTCAGGAAAATTTTGCAGTAATTATTGGTTTTGAAAGTGATTGAGTTTAATGCTTTTTCAATCACATCTGGACGAATAACCATTCCAGGGCCTCCCCCAAAAGGTTCATCATCAACACTTCCTCTTTTGTCAATTCCAAAATTATGTAGATTGACTATCTCGAGAGAAAATTTTTTATTGTTTAATGCATTTCCGATTACAGAATATCCTAGTGAACCAGGGAACATCTCAGGATAACAAGTTAAAATTACTACTCTCATTTTTAATCAAGAATACCAGGAATTGGATCGGCTATAATTTCTTTTTTATTAATATTAACTGATAAAATATTTGTTTTATCAAAAGGTATAAGAATAAGTTTGGTATTATATTTGACTTCTAATAAATCACCTGCCCCAAAATTTTGAACACTTAAAACTTTTCCAATAATAGTATTGTCTTTCAAGAAAATCATGCATTCGATTAAGTCGTTTATGAAGAACTCATTATCTTTTGTTTTTGGAAAAAATTTCTTATTTGAAAAAATTTTTTGACCTTTAAGCTTTAAAACATCTTCTCTAGAAAAGTATTTTTCAACTTGAACGACACACTTATTATTTTTGAATAAAATATTTTTAAAATTCCAAGCAACTGAACCATCAAAATTATAATATTTTTTTAAATTTTTAAAAACTTCAAAAGAGGTAGTCATCATATTAACTTTTATTTCACCTTTTAATCCTAAAGGAGATCCAAACTGACCAACAAGAATAATATCTTTATTACTCAAAGCAAAAATTTATTTTATTCTTTTTTAGCTTCTGCTTCTTCTGCTTTTGGTTCTTCAGCAGGTTGTGCATCTTCATCTGGCTTAGCTTCTGCTTCTTCTGCTTTTGGTTCTTCTGCTGCAGCTTTCGCAGTTTCTTCTTTTTCTTTAGCAGCTGCTAAACGTTCCTGTGCTTTTTTCTTAGGTAGATGTTTTTTTGTTTTTTCAGTAATAACTGGTTTTTCCATCACACCAAGATTACTAAGAAAAATAGAAATTCTATCTGATGGTTTTGCTCCTTTTGCAATCCATTCCTTAGCTTTGTCTAAATCCATTTTAACTCTATCAGCGCTATCCTTTGGAAGCATTGGATTATAAGTTCCAATTTGATCTATAAATTTTCCATCTCTAGCTCTTCTAGAATCAGCAACTACTATTCTATAAAATGGTCTTTTCTTTGCGCCACCTCTTGATAATCTTATTCTTACCGGCATTTTATTTCCTTTCTAATTTATGTTTGGAGGAAGATTTCCTTGTAATTTTTGCATTAAATCACTGGGAATTCCTCCTTTGCCCATTGATTTCATTCTCTTCATCATTTTTTGTGATTGGAGAAACTGTTTTAATAACCTATTAACGTCTTGAACTTTTGTTCCAGATCCTTTTGAAATTCTAATTTTACGTGAAGCCTTTATAATATCTGGATCAGCCCTTTCTTTTTTTGTCATTGAACTGATTATAGCTATTTGTTTATCAATCATTGAATTAGAAATTTTATTTTCTGCCATTAACTTCTGTGCCTTTGAAACACCTGGCATCATAGAAAGTAAACCGGAGACTCCACCCATTTTACCCATTTGCTTTAATTGATTGGCAAAATCTTCAAGATCAAATTTTCCTTTAGCGATCTTTTTTGCCATATCTTCCATTTCTTCTTTATCAATATTTTCAGCAGCCTTTTCGACAAGAGATACAATATCTCCCATACCTAAAATTCTTTGTGCAATTCTTTCAGGATGGAAAGGTTCAAAATTTTCTACTTTTTCACCTAGTCCTATAAATTTTATAGGAGAGTTTGTTATCGATTTAATTGATAGTGCTGCACCACCTCTGCTATCACCATCTATTCGAGTTAAAATTGATCCAGTAATATTTATTGCATCACTAAAACTTTTAGCTACATTTGCAGCATCTTGTCCTGTTAGAGCATCTGCTACTAATAATGTTTCGTCAGGTTTAAACTTATTTTCAATTTCTATTAATTCACTCATTAACTTTTTATCTACAACTTGTCGTCCAGCAGTATCTAAAATAAGAATATCAAATAAATTTTTTTGAGCATAGTCTATGGAATCATCAACAATCTTACTAGCTGAGGATAGACTGTGATTAAAGAAATCTGAGCCAGTTTCTTCAGCTAATACTTTTAATTGATGTTGTGCTGCTGGTCGATAAATGTCTGCTGATGCTAGTAAAATTTTTTTCTTTGAAGACTTCTTTAACAAATAGGAAAGTTTGGCAATGGAAGTTGTTTTCCCAGATCCCTGTAATCCACAAAACAATATTTTAGTTAATTGAGAAGAAGATAAATTTAGAGATTTATTTTCTGATCCAAGAATTTTTACAAGTTCATCTTGCACAAGCTTTATGATCATTTGATCTGGCTTAACAGATTTGAGAATTTCTTTTCCTAAAATGTTTGACTTGATAGAATTTATAAATTCTTTTACTACAACTAAGGAAACATCTGCTTCTAACAGAGCAATTCTAATTTCACGTAATGTAACTTCAAGATCTGTTTCTGATATAACAGCCTTACCGCGAATACTTTGAACAATTTTTTCAAATTTTGTGTTCAGTGTATCAAACATAAATCTCCAATAGCCATTTAACTCCAGGGCACGAAACTCGTGGGCTAGAGTACCTATCACAATTGTAACAAGCTAAATTCGTTTACAAATATAGGATTTATTTGTGACCCTCTATTAGCTGAATAATTGAAAGTCAAGTATTCTTAAATTTCCCATATTTACTGAGATTTATCGATAAATTAGGTTATAAAACAAATATGCAAAAAGTAGACTTTATAAAGATGCATGGACTTGGGAACGATTTTGTTATCATAGATAAAAGGTCTAACAATATCCCAATTACTGAAGATATTATTAAAAGACTGAGTGACAGAAGAACTGGGGCAGGGTGTGATCAATTAATCACAATTAATAATACAAGTAATCAAATTGCTGATGCTGAAATTGAAATTTTTAATCCTGGTGGTGATAGAGCTGAAGCTTGTGGTAATGGAACACGCTGCGTGGCAAAAATACTATTTGAAGAAGATTCAGATAAAGAAATTTTAAAAATTCAATCTGATGCAGGTATATTAGAATCAAAAAAAATAGATAATAATATAAGTGTCAACATGGGTTCAATAAGAAATACTTGGGATAAAATTCCTTTAAGTAAAGAAGTCGATACAATGAATATACCAATTTCAATTGATGGATATAGTAATGGCGTTGCTGTTAATGTAGGTAATCCACATGTAGTTTTTTTTGGAAAATTGATCAA
Source organism: uncultured Alphaproteobacteria bacterium (assembly GCA_902541215.1). Lineage (GTDB taxonomy): Bacteria > Pseudomonadota > Alphaproteobacteria > HIMB59 > CACPNW01. The sequence goes on from CACBPV010000002.1 coordinate 61,927, forward strand.
AGATACAGATCTTGAAAGTATAGGTCCTAGAATAGAAAATCATGAGCTCTTTCCAAAAAAAACTAATGTTGAAATAGTTGAAGTTATTAATTCAAATTTAATTCTAATGAGGGTTTGGGAACGTGGAGTTGGAATTACGTTAGCTTGTGGTAGTGGTGCCTGTGCCGCTGTATATGCGGCGTGGAAAAAAGGATTGATTGAAAATAACGCCGAAGTGAAACTTGAAAAAGGATCACTGCATATAAATATAGTTAATGATGAAGCTATTATGACAGGGCCTGCAGAAATAAGTTATCGGGGTAGTTTAGAAATATAATTTATGAAAAATAAAAACTACGTAGTCAATCTGGGTTGTAGATTAAATATTTATGAAGGTGAAATTATTAAAAACCATCTTAAAACAAATAATTTAAATAATGTTACAGTCATAAACTCATGTGCAGTAACTGAAGAAGCTGAGAAAAAAGTTTCTTATGAAATTAGAAAGGCAAAAAAAAAATTTCCTAATAATAAAATAGTAGTTACAGGATGTGCAGCTCAAATTAATCCATTAAAATATAAAGATTTAAAAGAAGTAGACTCGGTAATTGGGAACACAGAAAAATTAGAAACATTAAAGTGGAAAAATATCGATCAGTCTAAAAGTTTTAAAGTAGGTAATATATTAGAAGAAAGTAAAACAGTACCTAATTCAATTGAAAAATTTGAAGGAAAATCAAGAGCTTATATTGAAATACAACAGGGTTGTAACCATCGCTGTACTTTTTGTATCATTCCATTTGGCAGAGGCAATAATAGAAGTGTACCTGCTGGAGAAATAGTAAATAAAATAAAAAAAATTGTTAGCAATGGATATAATGAAGTAGTCTTAACAGGAGTAGATATAACTGATTATGGAAAAGATCTTCCTGCAAAACCTACTTTTTCTAACTTAATTAAAAGAATTCTAAATTTAGTACCTGAATTAAAACAACTGCGTTTGTCTTCAATTGACTGCGCTGAAATAGACAAAGATTTTTGGGATGTTTTAAAGGACAAAAGATTGATGCCTCATTTTCATATAAGTTTGCAGTCTGGAAACAATTTAATTTTGAAAAGAATGAAAAGAAGACATTCAAGGGAAATGGCAATTAATTTTTGTAAAAAAGTTTTATCCATTAGGAAAGATGCAACATTTGGTGCTGATATAATTGCCGGTTTTCCAACAGAGACAGAAACAATGTTTCAAGATTCAATTAAACTAGTTGATGAGTGTAATTTAACTCATCTTCATATTTTTCCATATTCACCAAGAGAAAAAACTCCTGCATCTAGAATGCCTCAAGTTCAAAAAAATATTATCAAAGATAGAGCAAGAAGACTTAGAGAAAAAGGTATGGAAAAATTAAAACAACATTTAAAAAAAAATATTGGAAAGAAGGAACAAATTTTAATTGAAAGTAGAAAAGAAAATTTTTCACTTGGAAAAGATCAGCATTTTTTAAAAGTAAAACTTGAAGAAGAGTTTAAAGAGGGAAATTTAATTTCATGTGTATACACAGGCGTAGAAAATGATACGTTATTAGCAAGAATAGCATGAGTTTGTTCTCAATATTTAAAGATAAGTTAAGTAAAACTTCAAATATACTTTCTTTTAATATTGTAGAGATTTTAAAAAACAAAAAAATAGACGATTTAACTTTAGAAGAATTAGAAAATGTTCTTATATCATCTGATATTAGTTTGGATGTTGTAAATCAGCTAATAGATTCAATAAAAAAAATAAAAATTTCAAATAATGATGGAATAAAAAATGTACTAGAAATCTTAGCCCAAAATATAGAAAGTATATTACTTCCAAGAGAACATGTTCTGATAAATGAAAAAAATGATGAAAAAAAAATATTAATTTTTGTTGGGGTAAACGGAAGTGGAAAGACAACCACTATTGGTAAAATTGCAAATAAAATTTTATCAAATAAAAAAATTCTGATTGCGGGTTGTGATACATTTAGGGCAGCAGCTGTTGAGCAGTTAGAAAATTGGGCGAAAAAAAACAATAATGGTTTTATTGCTGGAAAAAGTAATCAAGATCCAGCAAGCGTAGCGTATCAGGCAACTGAAGAATTTGGAAAAGAAAATTATGATTTTTTACTTATAGATACTGCTGGAAGATTATCAAATAATACTAATCTCGTTAATCAGCTAATTAAATTGAAGAATGTTATCTCAAAAGTTAATTCCTCTTTTAATATTGAAACTGTGTTAGTTTTAGATGGAACGAATGGTTCGAACATGATTAAGCAAGTCGAAATCTTTGGAAATGAACTTAATGTATCAAGTCTTATAATAACTAAATTGGATGGAACAGCAAAAGGCGGAGCATTAATTTCAATTGCAAATAAATTTGAAATCCCTATAAGTTATGTTGGTCTTGGAGAAAGTATTGAGGACCTTGTAACCTTTAATTCTCAAAACTTTGCTAGGTCTATTTTAAATCTAGAAGAACAAAAATGAAGTCAGTTTATAAATTATTAATTGATATAGGACCGCTTGCAGTATTCTTTATTTTTTATACAAGAAGTGGTCTTCAAGAAGCAATACTTCCTCTTATGATTGCAACTGTAATTTCAGTAATAATTTCATATATACTTGAGAAAAAAATACCAATTATGCCAACTCTTGGGGCTGCGATTGTATTAATATTTGGAGGTCTAACAATTTATTTTGACAATGAAATTTTTATTAAAATGAAACCAACAATAATAAATATGGTATTTGCATTAATTTTATATGGAGGGGTGATTGTTAAAAAACCTCTTTTAAAGTATCTTTTAGGTGCTGCACTTAAACTAGAAGAAGATGGATGGAGAATATTAACTCAAAGGTGGATTGCTTTTTTTGTTGCACTTGCTGTTTTAAATGAAATTGTTTGGAGAACACAAAGTACTGATGTTTGGGTAAATTTTAAAGTTTTTGGTATCTTGCCAATTACGTTTATTTTTACGATGACACAATTCCCTTTAATTAAAAAATATCAAATTGAAGATTAAGTTAAAAATTGTTTTCTCTTAATGCTATAAATCCTGGTGATTTATTTCCCTCAAGCCACTCTAAAAATGCACCACCAGCTGTAGATAAATATTTAAATGCATCATTGGCTTTAGCTTTTTTTATTGCTGCAAGTGTATCTCCTCCTCCTGCTAGAGCATCTAATTGAGATTTACTTGAATAATTTTGTATAATATTTGCAACTGAAATTGTACTTTTATCAAATGGACTATACTCAAATGCGCCTAAAGGGCCATTCCATAAAATTGATTTTGATTTTAATATTTCATCTGAAATTAGTTTTGTTGTTTGTTCACCAACATCTAATATCATTTGGTCATTTGGAATATTATTGATTGAATAAGTCTTAACATTTAATCTATCTTCTATTGTTTTTGAGCAAACAGCATCAATTGGTAAAAGTATTTTGCAATTTTTTGATTCTGCTTTTGTTTGTATTTTTTTTGATAGTTCAATAAAATCATTTTCTACCAGAGAAGATCCAACGTTATAATTATTTGATAGCAAAAAGGTATTAGCCATTGCACCACCAATTACCAGAGAATCAAAAATCTCAACTAAATTTTCTAAAACTTTTATTTTTGTTGAGACCTTTGAACCACCTATTATTGCTAGATTTGGTTTGTTTGAATTTTCTAAAAATTTACCTAAATTTTCAATTTCTTTTGAAAAACTTAATCCTGCGTAAGAAGGTAAGTATTTAGAAATACCTGTTATAGATGCATGATTACGATGAGATGCAGAAAAGGCGTCATTAATATATATTTCAAAACTAGAAGCTAATAATTTTGAAAAATTAAGATCATTTTTTTCTTCTTCAGAATTAAAACGTATATTTTCTAATAGACAAATTTCCCCCCATTCCATTTTAGCAATTTTTGTCTCAATAATTTTTTTTTCATAGTTAGCTAAAAAATGAATTGTGTTTAGATTTAAAAATTTTTTTAATTCTGAGCATAAAAACTCAATAGAAAATTTTTTATTGACTTCACCTTTAGGTCGACCAAAATGAGCAACTAAGAATACCTTATTTTTATTGTTAATTAGTTTTTCTAGTGTTGGTAAAATAGCAACAATTCTTGAATGATCTGTAATTGCCCCTTCTAAAACTGGAACATTTAAATCAACTCGAACAATTATTTTTTTATTTGTACAGTTTAGATCTCTTAATTGTTTCATTTCTATTCACATGTATATAAAAAAAATGCTGGAAATCATTGATTTTTTTTAAAAATTTGCAGTTTTATCTTTTTTAATACATATATTTAGTATATTAAACCTTTTTTAAGCTACTAAATGTAGTAATGGAGATTAATAATGCCTTGGGATGATAATAATGTAGCAAAACTTAGAGATTTGTGGGACCAAGGTCTACCTACAGCACAAATTGGTAAATTACTAGGCTTCACAAAAAACGCAGTTGTTGGAAAGGCTCATAGAATTGGACTCGAAAGAAGACCATCACCTATAAGAAGAACAGCTGTTAAGCCTGATCGAAAGAAAGCTAGATCACCAGTAATGCCAAAATTAAATTTTGAAAGCACTAAGGAGCCAGAGAATGTTTCTACAGAGCCTGCTGTTTTCCAACCGTTAGTTAAAAATTTATTCAACACGGCTCCAAAGAGAGGTTGTGAATGGCCTGAGGGTCATCCTGATGAAGCTGACTTTCGTTTTTGTGGTAAAGATAGATTTGAAGATAAACCTTATTGCTTAGATCATTGTGCTGTTGCATATGTTGTCCCTGAAAAAGAAGAAAATGAAAAGACAGAATTAAATAATACGATTTAATAACAATAAAAATTCTAGAAATAAATAATCAACCTGTTATCTATTAAAAAATGAAAGATAAGAGAGTTAACTCTGTATTTACTCCTATTCTAATTGGAGGAAGTTTAATTCTTTTAATAAGTTTTGCAGTCCGTTCAACGTTTGGTCTATTCCAAATACCTATTGCGTCTGATTTTTTATGGAACCGTTCAGAATTTTCTCTTGCCATTGCCATTCAAAATTTAGCTTGGGGTATAGGCACTCCACTATTTAGTGCTTTTGCCGAAAAATATGGTGACAGAAAAGCAATAGGGCTAGGTTTAATTCTTTATGCAATTGGAATATTCATAAGTAGTACTGCAACAACTCCAGAAGCTCATCAAACTTTGAACTTATTAATTGGTTTTGGGATAGCTGGTAGCGGGTTTGGTCCAATTTTAGCTGTAGTCGGAAGAGCTACATCTCAAGAAAAAAGGTCTTTAGCACTAGGTATTACAACTGCTGCAGGATCAGCGGGTCAAGTAATTGGTCCACCGCTGGCTTCTATTCTATTATCTTTTTTACCTTGGTCTTCAGTGTTTGAAATCTTTTCAATTATATTATTAATAACACTGATTCTTGTTCCAATTTTAAAAACAGAATTATCAAATACTAATATTAATAATGAAAATGAAAAAATTACTGATGCCGTATTTGTTGCATTAAAAGACCCAACGTATTCAATGTTGTTCTTTGGTTTTTTTTCTTGCGGCTTTCAGTTAGCATTTATCACCGCACATTTTCCTGCATTTATTGTTGAATCTAGTAGTCCAATTATAGAAGGAAGCTTAATAAGCTTAGTCTGTAATTCTGTAGAAGGTTTAGGGGCATTATCTATGGCTCTTATAGGATTATTTAACATAATTGGTTGTTTGATTGCTGGAGCCTTAGGAAAAGGACACTACAAGAAATATCTTTTATCTTTAATTTATACTGGAAGAACTGTTGCAGCAATTTTATTTATTTTACTTCCTATTACACCAACTTCTATTGCTTTATTTTCAATAGTTATGGGTGCTTTATGGTTAGCAACAGTTCCTTTAACTTCAGGAATTATAGGACATATTTATGGATTAAAATTTATGGGTACATTGTATGGTATTGTATTTTTTTCTCATCAGCTAGGATCTTTTGTAGGTGTTTGGTTAGGTGGTCTATTTTATGATATATATGGAAGTTATGATATTGTATGGTGGGTTGGTATAGGAGTTGGTGCCTTTTCTGCAATAATCCATTTACCAATTAGAGAAAAACCATTATCTAATACAAATATACAAACTGCGTAATTTTATGGATGAAAAAAAGATTATACGAAACTTAATTATAGTAATTTTTTTCTTAGTTATTATTTATTCATTAGCTAGAGTTGGCGTAGGTTTAGATCTTAGCTTTGGACCTTATTTAAAACAATAGTAGAATTAACTACACCATTCTCCTTGTTTAAATATAGGCGTTAAAACTCCATCTTTATCAACACCGTCTACATCTATTTTGCCTGAGCCAATCATCCAATCTATGTGTATCATGCTTGAGTTACCACCTCTTTCAGTGATTTCTTCTTTTGATAAGTCTTTTTTGGATTTAAAACATTTTGAGTAACATTGTCCTAAAGCAATATGAGAAGCAGCATTTTCATCAAATAGAGTGTTATAAAAAGTTATTCCTAATTGTGAAATAGGTGAACTATTAGGAACTAAGGCTACTTCACCAAGTCTTCTTGAACCTTCATCTGAATCAAGAACTTTTAATAAAACATCTTGTCCTTTAGAAGATTTTGCATCAACAATTTTACCATCTTCAAAGCGAACATTAATATCTTCAATTAGCGTTCCTTGATAAGATAGAGGTTTGGTCGAGCAGACCTCACCACTTACTCGAGCAGCGTGTGGAGTTGTGAATACTTCTTCAGATGGAATGTTTGGATTACAAATAACACCATTTTGGGCTTCAGAAGCTCCGCCCATCCACTCATGATCATCAGCTAACCCTACTGTTAAAGATGTTCCTGGACCAGAATATTTTAAAGAATGAAAATTTTTAGCGTTTAACCAATCTGTTTTATTTCTTAGGTTTTTATTATGCTTATCCCATTCACTTACAGGATCGTCATTGCTAACTCTTGATGCATGAAATATTGCGTCTCCTAATTTTTTAACTGCTTCATTATCATTTAGGTCTGGGAAGACTCTTTTCGCCCACGCTTTTCCTGGCCACGAAATTATATTCCAGTTAATTTTAAATTCAGTAATTCTCTCTCTTGCTGGTTTGTATGCAACGGCATTAGCTTTATTTGCACGCGAAACTTTATCGGGATCAATTTCAGATAATAGCATGGGATCATCACCAGCAATAGCCATTCTAGCTGTGTTATTATCAAAAGCTTCACCCATTCCATTGTAAAGCCAGTTTGCTGCAACATTAAAAGATTCATCATTGCCATACTTAAATCGAGATAGTGTAATATCAGAATCATTGAAGAGTGGTGTCACAAGTCCTGCGCCTTCTTTATAAGCATATTCAGCTATTTTTCTAACTAAAGGTAAAGACTCTAACGGTGCTGTGATTAAAAGGTTTTGGCCTTTTTGAAGTGCTACTCCTCTTTTAATGGATAGATATGCAAGTTTATCAATTTTTTTTGAATCTACATCGTAAAACATTAATGATATAATTAGTTTTTAAATTCTAAAAAGTCTAGAGATTTAATTTTAAAATTTATCTATAATCTTTCCACAAACTCTTGTTTTTTTGCAGATATAAAAATATCAAATCTAAGCAAAAATAGTAAACTGAATTATGGATTATGAACTTTTAGATAAAATTAATTTTCCATCTGACTTAAGAGAATTTAAAAAGAAACATCTAAAGCAAATCTCAGAAGAATTAAGAGCTAAAACAATTGAGACTGTTTCAAAGACTGGTGGTCATCTAGGTGCTGGGTTAGGAGTTGTTGAATTAACTGTAGCAATCCACTATGTCTTTAACACTCCACATGATAAATTAATCTGGGATGTGGGACATCAAGCTTATCCTCATAAAATTATTACAGGAAGGAAAAAAAATATAGATACACTTAGAAAAAAAGATGGTGTTTATGGTTTTGTAAGAAGATCAGAAAGTGAATATGATCCCTTTGGCACAGCCCATAGTTCAACAGCAGTATCAGCGGGTTTAGGAATTAAAGCCGCAAAAGATATAAATAAAGACAACTCAAAAGTTATATGCGTTGTTGGAGATGGTGCCTTAAGTGCAGGTTTAGCATATGAAGGATTAAACAATGCAGGTGCACAAAAAAAGGGTTTAATTGTTATTTTAAATGATAACAAAATGTCAATAGATAAACCAGTTGGTGCTATGAGTACATATCTAACAAGATTGCTTTCATCTAAGTCTTATTCAAGTTTAAGAAATATTATTAAAAAAATTTCTAAAACATTGCCATCAAATCTTTCAAAAACTCTTTATAGAACAGAAGAATATTCTAAAGGACTTATTTCTGGAGGTACATTATTTGAGGAATTGGGATTTTACTATCTTGGCCCAATAGATGGTCACAATATAGACGATATGGTTTCAGTTCTAGAAAACATTAGAGATAATAAATTTGATAAACCAGTTTTTCTTCATTGTGTAACTAAAAAAGGTAAAGGATATAGTCCTGCAGAAAAATCAGAAGATAAATTTCATGGTGTAGAAAAATTTGATATTAATACAGGTAACTCAGTTAAAAAATCAAATTTAAAATCTTATTCAAATGTCTTTGGAGAAAAACTAACAAAACTTGCTGAAAATGATGAAAAAATTGTAGCAATAACTGCTGCCATGATGTCTGGAACAGGATTAAAATTATTCCAACAAAATTTTGAAAAAAGATTTTTTGATGTTGGTATTGCTGAACAACATGCTGTTACAATGGCAGCTGGATTAGCTACAGAGGGTTTCAAACCATTTGTTGCAATTTATTCAACTTTTTTACAAAGAGCTTACGATCAAATAGTGCATGATGTAGCTATTCAAAAATTACCTGTTAGATTTGCAATTGATAGAGCAGGGTTAGTAGGATCAGATGGTCCTACTCATGCTGGTTCATTTGATATTACTTATTTAGCCACTTTACCAAATTTTATAGTTATGGCGCCTAGCAACCAAAGAGAGTTATCTAATATGATAGAGTTATCTTGCGAGATTAATGACACACCATCTGCTTTTAGATTTCCAAGAGGAACAGGGTCAGATGAACTATTTGAGAATCAGCCTACAGATATAGATATAGGTAAGGGATATATTCTAATTGAAGGCAATGATGTTGCAATTTTAAATTTAGGAACAAGACTTGAAAAATGTATTGAAGCCAATAAGTTTCTTAATCAAAATAATATTTATCCTACTATTGCAGATGCAAGATTTGCAAAACCATTAGACACACAATTAATAGATAACTTAATAAATAATCATAAGTATATTTTAACCATAGAAGAGGGTTCTATAGGTGGATTTTCATCTCATGTTTTACATTATGTCCATAATATAAGATCAAAAAAGGATAACGTTGTAATAAAAAATTTAATTTTTCCAGATCGTTTTGTTGAGCATATGACACCAGATGAGCAATATCAAGATATTAAAATGGATACCGAGTCAATAATCAGAGAAATTAATAATTTTTATGAAAATAAAATTGTTGATATAAAGAATTTTAAATCAAAAGTTTAATTCTTATTAAAAGTTTAATTGAAATTTAAAAATGAAAAAGATTAAAATTTTAGACAAAAGTTTTTCTAAGCCGATAAGTTGTTTGACTGCATACTCTCCATCAATTGCAAATATTTTAGATGGAAAAATTGATTTAATACTAGTTGGAGATTCTCTAGGATCAACGCTGTATGGTATGAATAATACTCAAGGAGTTACTATGGATATGATGAAAAATCATGGAGCAGCTGTAAATAAAGAAATTAAGAAAAGTTTAAAAGTTTTAGATATGCCTTATAAAACATATAATAATAAAACTGATGCATATAAAAATGCTAAAATACTTTTAAATCACTGTAATCCTGATTTATTAAAGATAGAAATTAGTGAAAAAAAATTATTTATTTTAAAACACCTAGTTGATAAAAAAGTAAATATTATTTCTCACATAGGAGTAACACCACAAAGTTACAAGAATTTTAATAAGATAAAAGTTTTAGGAAAAACTTCAAAAGAAAAAGACAATTTATTAAAATTGGCGCAGGAATCTGAAAAACTTGGAGCTAAGGCTGTCTTACTTGAATGTATGACTGCAAATACAGCAAAACTTATTACTGAAAATATTTCAATACCTACAATAGGTATAGGTGCTTCAAGATATTGTGATGGTCAAGTTTTAGTATTTGATGATTTAATAAATTTAAGTTTAAATGATAAAAAACCGAGATTTGTAAAAAATTATTTTAATTTTAATAAAATTGCCGGAGATGTAGTTAGAAAATACAATAGAGAAGTTAAGCTTAAAAAATTTCCTAGTAATAAATTTACTTACAATTAATCTAAATCTATAAAGCTATTATTATTATCTAAAAACTTGATTAAACCAGAATTTATTTGATACCACAAGCCAATTACATTCAGCTTATTTTCATTAATTAATTTATCTATGAAGTCGTATTCACGTAAATTTTTAATTGATTGTTTTATATTTTCTTGCTCAAAAAAAGTTATTTTTTCAGTGTCTGAAAAGTCATTGGGGATATTATTGTAAGAATTTTGTAAACAACTTACCCATTGATTTATGTATTCAAAATCATTTATATTTTTTTTATCAATTAATGTTTTGTAAAAATACTCAACTCCGCCGCAATTTGAATGGCCTAAAATAATTAAGTTTTGGATTTTTAGAACTTTTAATGCGTATTCTATAGCAGATAATGTTTGTATATTTTGATGCTTATCTTTTTTGGAAGGTACTATATTAGCAATATTTCTATGTATAAAATAATCGCCAACATTTCCACCAAATATAGTATTTTCAAGAATTCTAGAATCACAACAAGTAATGATCATGGCAATTGGTTTTTGTGCAGATTTAGAAGCTTGCTGGTACAAATCTTTATACTCTTCAAATGTATTCTTTTTCCAGAATTGATATCTTTCAATTAAAAATTTTGGTATTTGCATAATATTATTACTTTAAAAACTATTCATATAGCAAAATTAAATGAAAAAGGAAATTAGTAGAAAATTTTGTGTAGCTCCAATGATGGGATATACCACGCCATATGCAAGGAAACTTTACAGAATTTTATCAAATAATAGTTTTTTATTTAGTGAAATGATAGCAGCAAAATCACTTATTTATTCAAAGAGTAGAGAAAATATTATTGAAAATGACTTTAATAACCCTGTTGCTCTTCAGGTAGGTGGTTCTGAGATAAAGGATTTAACAAAGGCTTCAAAAATAGCAATAGATTATAATTATGACGAAATTAATTTGAATGTTGGTTGTCCAAGCAAAGCAGTACAAAAGGGAAGTTTTGGTGCTTGTCTTATGAAGGATAAAATACTTGTAAGAAATTGTATGGAAGCTTTACAAAATGATAAGATCGAAGCTACATTAAAATGTAGATTAGGATTAGGTAAAGAATTAAATTATGAATTCTTTGAAGAATTTATTGATGAAATATCAAAATCTGGAATTAGGATTATTTATGTACATGCGAGAAATGCAATATTAAGTGGAATCAGCCCCCAAGGTAATAGAACCATACCTTCCCTTAATTATAATTTTGTGAAAAAAATTAAACACCAATTTCCCAACATAACATTTGTTCTAAATGGAGGTATAGATAATCTTGATAAAGCCGAGAAACTACTTAAAGAATTTGATGGTGTAATGATTGGAAGATTGATTAAAAATAACCCATTCATATTAAAAGAGGTTGATAAAAAAATTTTTAAAGAAAAAGATAAATCAATTGATGAAAAAATAATTAATAATTATTTTGAATATATAAAACCAAAAATGGGCTTTGAATCAATATTTAGATTATTAAGCCCTCTATTGAATATATTTTTTTCTGTTCCCAATAGCAAAATTTATAAATCTAAAATTAATGAATATATGAAAGATCAAAAAATTAATTTAATCGAAGATCTTTTAATAAAATTTATTAGTGAGAAAAATCTTAGTTAATTATTTAATGTGGAATTTGATAAGATAAACTAAGTATTTCAACACCAGGATTTTTGTCACCTAAATTTGCATTTGAAATATGACTTAATGAAAAACCAATTCTATTCTTATTTTTTAATTCATAGCTTACCTCAAAGGAAGTTCTAAATTGTAAATCATTTCCTAATTTTTTTCCAGAACCATCGTTGTAAATACCTGCTCCAAAACTTGGTGTAAAATTAAATTTACTTTTTTTACCCTGAAATAACTCTCCTAGGTTATCGTCAAAATAAATTCCGGTTAAAAAATATGAGGCTGAGTCACTAGTATACTCAACACCAAAAAAAGGTTTTAAGAAAAAAAAATTATCTTCTTCTGGTCCAATGTCAAGTAATGTTTGATCACTTCTATATTCAAATCTAAAATCTGTTGCTTGGTTTTTTTCAGAACCATCAAACTTTATATCAAAAATACCAACTCCAAAAACATTAATTCCTTTACTGATTGCGGTACTGGAAAGCAAAAGAGTTAAAGTTAAAAAAAATATTCTGAACATCAAAATATAATATATTAATTGAATTGCCTATCAAATAAAAAATTCTTGGTTCTGCTGGGAAATATCTAATAAAGATCTTTTTAGTTTTTCTAGTGCTTTAGTTTCTATTTGCCTTACTCTTTCTTTACTAATTTTTAATTTTTGACCTAATTCGTCCAAAGTAATACTTTTTTCTCTAAATTTTCTCAAACGAATAATGGTTTTTTCTCTTTCATTTAAAGTCTCTATAGCTTTATTTATAAAATCTTTTTTTATTTTTTTATCATTAAAATCTTCGTAAGTTTCCTCAGGATTTTCTCGATCATCAGCTAATAAGCTCATTAAGTCGTTATCACTTTCATTATCAACTTTTTGGTTTAAATACATGTCTCCACCAGTAAGTCTAGACTCCATATTTTGTACATCTATAGATTTTACATTAAGCATTTTTGATACTTTATTGACTTCCTCTTGGCCCATAAATTCTCTAGAAATATCATTGATTTGTTGTTTAATTTTTTTAAGATTAAAAAAAAGTGCTTTTTGAGATGCGGTGGAACCAGTTCTAACCACAGACCAATTTTTCAAGATATAATCTTGAATTGAAGCTCTAATCCACCATGAGGCGTAGGTAGAAAGTCTAAAATCTTTAGAGGTATCAAATTTATCAAGAGCATGCATTATACCAAGGACACCCTCATGAATTAGATCGTCAATAGGTAGGCCATAACTTGAGTATTTTCTTGCATAGGATACAGCCAGACGGAGGTAAGAGTTTAGTATCTTTTGAAGAGATTTTGGAGATTTATTATCTCTCCAATCATTAATTAAGAAGAATTCCTCATCTTTTTCTAGAATAGCTGCTTTTTTTGAGATTTCTATTAAATTATTTGAGAAAAAATAGTTTTTATTAACCATATATGATTATACGAAGAATTATTAAATTGGATCAATTATTTTCAAATAAATCGAAAATTTCACCATTTTCACCGAAAATACCAAATAAAATGCTTTTGTTGGAAAGTGGTTGTTTAAACAAGGTACATACTACATTGTTATTTGAAATTTCTGATTGGTTTAAATGCTCAGATTCATAGCCTCTAACGATTCTCAAATATGTTTTATATGGATTTTGTATTTTTGAGAAATCTTGGAAACCCCACCAAAAACAGTCGTTCTGTGCAGAAAGAGGTCTAGTTATATCAACGCCTCTATTTACAAATAATATTTTTTTTGAGTAAGAATATGCGGCATGTTTCAAATTTAAAAAGTATTGAAAGTGACCAGGGTTCATATGTAAAGATTTATTTAGATTTGAAGTCCATTTAGTAATATTTATAGTTCCAGAAGACGCAATATTTTTAACTTCATCTTCTGAAAAGCCATAAGAATTGATAGTTTTATTTACTCCATGATCAAACATCCATTCTACAATTTCTATAGGATTGGGAGCAAGTTGAAGTTGCAACAATTTGCTAAACATTTCCTCTTGGGCTCCTCTTAAAAAAACAATTCTCTCTGGTTTTAATTTAAATTTTGACATTAAATTAAATCTTAGATTAATTACACTAGTTAAGGTTTCCTTTGAGTTATCTCCAAGTCCAATCACATTGCCAAGAAAAATTAATTTATCTTCAGAACTAAAGTTTTTAAGAATATATTTTTTAATTGAATTAAAAGATTTTAAATTTGAATGAATAGATCCAATAGCCCATATTTTACCATTTTTTTTTAGTTCAACGAAGTTACCTAAGTTATTCAAAATATTATTTTTTACTTAAAATTTGTTCAATTTTTTCAGTTGATTGAAAATAATCTGTTTTTTCAACAGCAGCCACTTCTCTAGCTAGACGTTCAATTGCAACTTGAAACATCTGTCTTTCACTGTATGATTGTTCTGCTTGGCTACTCTTTCTAAAAAGATCTCTCACGACTTCAGAAATTTTTATAGGATCACCAGAATAGATTTTAGCTTCATACTCTTGAGCTCTCCTACTCCACATAATTCTTCTTATTTTTGGTTTTAGCTTTAATGTAGAGTAGACTTCATCAATAATTTTTTTTGATGAAATTTTTCTCAAACCTACTTCATCTTTTTTATCAAGAGGAACTCTAATTATTAGTTTAGATTGTTCCATTTTAACTACATAAAAACTGGTTTTAATATCAGAGATTTCCATATTTTCTATTTTTGAAATTTCTCCTACACCATGTTTAGGGTATACTACAATTTCTCCAATTTTAAATTCAGATTTTTTTTTTGTTGTCATTTATTCTCCAGGTTTTTCGCTAAAGTACTTCTTATATTTATCTTTTACATTTTGCCACTCTTGTGCATCTTTTGGAGGCTCTTTCTTTTCATTTATATTAGGCCATATTTCAGAATATTTTCTATTAATTTCAGCCCATTTTTCAATTCCATCCTCTGTGTCTGATAATATTGCTTCTACAGGACACTCAGGTTCGCATACCCCACAATCAATACATTCATCTGGATGTATAACAAGCATATTTTCACCTTCATAGAAGCAGTCAACGGGACAGACTTCTACACAATCCATATGTTTACATTTTATACATTTCTCATCTACTATATAAGTCATATTACTTAATGATTTTATTTAGAGCTTTTTTTCTAGCATTTCCAGAATTTACATCAGAAATATAAAGTAATCCAGCAAGCCTTCTAATTAGGTTTGACTCGTAATCATGTACTTTGCCATCAGATAATACAATTTCCCATAAAACCTCTATTAAAAGCAGTTTTCTTTCTTCTGAAAAATTCTTATTAATGAAAGATGTGTAATAATGAAGAGATTTTGAATTATTCTTATTTTTTATCCCTTCATTTAAAACCAAATCAACTTCATTTGGATTTTCTTCAAATACATCTATTAGACTTGACTTGATTTTATTTATCTCATTGTCATCAATTTGACCGTCAGTAAATGCTGCTTCGATCATCAATCCAGTGAGTAATTCTAAATTTTTAATATCTTCTTTTTTCTCATCTGAACTTTCATTTTTTAAAATATTTTTTAATATATTTATCAATTTATACTCTTTTATTTACTATTAAAGAAGTTTTTCTAATACTGCAAAGGGTGAATTAGGATCTTTTTTAACATTATTTTTTTTTGTTTTATTTTTTAATTTTTTATTTTTATTTTTATTAAAAATTTTTTTGTTTTCTTTTGTTTTACTACTTAAGAAAAACAAATTTTTATTATCAGAAGTAGTTATATATTCGTAACCACAAAAAATCATGATATCTTTTAATTGATTACTATTACATCCTATAGGATTCATAAGATCAGATGATTCTAAAAAAGGTCCTTTTTTTAGTTTCTGTCTAGCGAGAAAAAATATTTTTTCAAATACGTCTATTCTAAATAGAAAATTCTTAACATTTATATAGCCAATAGATTGCCAATAATTATTAGGCATATCAATTTCAGAGGTAAATGATACTCGACCGTCTGTTGGAAGTGGTAGGAAGCTATCTATTTTATCTTGATAAAAAGTTTTCCATAAAATTGCACTAAGCTCTAAAGGTTTTTTCTTTAATAGATTCGGTATAAAAAAATATTTTGCTCCAATTCTAATTCCTAATTTAGAAAGTTGTAGTTTGCTTTCTTGTGAAATTGTTTTTAACGAGTCTTTAAATTTTTCAATTGGATAATTTCCAAAATTCTCAAAACAATTAAATGCTATTGCTCTGATTTCAGAATTTATATTCTCATCTAAATTTTTCGTTAATGGATAGATGGTTTCATCTATTTCATTATCTAACCATTTTTGAAGTTTTGCTGATATTAATAATTTATTTTCTGATGATAAATATTCAGAATTTAAAGCTTCAGCAAGAGGTTTGTATATAGACTTACCCTTTTTTAATTTACCTATTGATTCATTTCCCCAAAAAATAAAAGTTTCATCTTTTATTTTAGATTTACTTATATCACCAAAATTTATTGAGTCTGGTGGTGCATTCAAAAAATTCTCTAATTTATCATCAATCATTTTTCTTACAGTTTTTTTTGTATTACTAATAGAAAATAGAGATTGTGAAAGTATTTTTTTTTCTTCAGTTAAATCAAAGCCAATTATAGTGCCATATTTGGTATTATCGAGAAATATTTCATTATTATTTTTAATAAGAATGTCTTCAATATTTTGAATTTGTTTTTTTCCAATAAAAAATTTGGATGAATAATCAATGAATTTTTTTGTAAGACTTTCGTGTAATTGATCAGATAATTCGTTTTCAATTTGTTGAGTTCTTTCTTTCCAATAATTTGTATTTTTAAGCCATTGATGGTTATTTGAGATATATGTCCAAGTTCTTATTTGTGAAATTTTAATTGATAGCTCAGGGATAGAGCCATCAATTTTATCAATCCTGCTAATTTTTTTGTTTATCCATTCCTCAGGTATATTTAAATTATTTGCAAGTAATACAAGAAATATATCTTTTAAAAGTAATAAATAATTATCATTAAATAGTTTTTCAAAATCAGGTATTTGACAGATCTCCCAAAGTAACTTTATATTTTTTTTTGAAAATAATTTTTTTTTTATTTCATTATCATTAATCAAATTTCGAAAATTAATTTCATCTAAAGCATTTTTTTTATGAATAAAATATTTTTGTATAGGATATTTCTTTAATGAAGATAATAATGATTCAACAGAGTTGAAATCCAAATCACTATTCCTCCAATAAATTTTTTGAATACTATCAAAAGCATGATTTTCTATTTGCTTAATAACTAATGGATCTAGATTTCCAGCTTCCTTAGTATAACTAAAAGTTCCATCCTTTTTATATCTACCAGCTCTACCTGCTATTTGTCCAATTTCATTGGGGGCAAGATTGCGATTATATCTACCATCAAATTTTTCTAATGCTGAAAAGCTGACATGATTTATATTAAGATTTAAGCCCATACCAATAGCATCTGTAGCAACCAAGTAATCGACATTCTTATTTTCATATACTTCTACTTGAGCATTTCTAGTTCTTGGACTAAGAGAGCCTAACACAACCGCCGCACCACCTTTGTGGGTTCTAATATTTTCTGCAATTTCGTAAACTTTATTTGTGTTAAATGCAATTATTGCTGATCTTGGTTCTAACTTAGAAAAATTTTGTTTTCTTAAAAATGATAGTTGAGAGAAACGATTTTTTTTTTCAATTACAATATTAGGGTAAATTTTTTTTAATATATTTTCTATATTTAATGATCCTAGAAAAATAGTTTGATAATTACCTTTTAGATTTAAAATTCTATCGGTAAAAATATGCCCTCTTTCATAATCAGATGCTAGTTGAATTTCATCTATTATGACACAATCAACAGATATGTCATTTGGCATTGACTCTACTGTACAAAAAAAATATTTAGCTTCTTTGGGGAAAATTTTCTCTTCACCAGTTATTAAAGCTACATTGCTGAGTCCAATTTTTTTTACCGCTTTATCATAGTTCTCTCTGGCAAGTAATCTTAATGGAAAACCAAATATTCCAGAAGAGTAAGAAAATAATTTTTCAAAGGCAGAGTATGTTTTTCCGGTGTTAGTGGGCCCAAGTATGGCTAATAAATTCTCATATTCATTTGACATGAAATTATGCAGCTTCTGATATTATTTCATTCAGAACGTAATTTAAAATTCCTCCAGCTTTATAATATTCAAGCTCCTTATTAGTGTCTATTCTGCACCTTAAATTTATTGTTTTAATTTCTGTAGAGTTAATTTCACATTTAAGTGTCATTCTTGGCTTTAATTCAGACAAATTAAATATAGAAATAGATTCATCACCCAATATATTAAGGCTTATTTTGTTTTCATTATTTATAAATTCAAGAGGCAGTACACCCATACCAATTAAATTTGATCTATGAATTCTCTCAAAACTTTCAGCGATAACTGCTCTAACACCTAAAAGCCTTGTACCTTTAGCTGCCCAATCTCGAGAAGAGCCAGTTCCATATTCTTTCCCAGCTATAATAACTGTGTCTATATCACTCTTAATATATTCTTGAGCTGCATTGTATATTGACATTTGTTTATTTGAGATAAAAGACTTGGTGTAACCTCCTTCTATATTATCTAAGATCTGATTCTTGATTCGTATATTTGCAAATGTACCCCTCATCATAATTTCGTGATTACCTCGTCTTGATCCATAGGAGTTAAAATTCCCAGAATTAATTTGTCTTTCTGTTAAATAAATACCAGCCGGACTATCTTCTTTTATACTACCTGCTGGAGAAATATGATCCGTTGTTACACTATCGCCAAGTAATGCTAATATTCTTGCATCTCTTATGTCTTTTAACTCAAATTTATTTTTAGTATTAAAAAAGGGAGGATGTTTAATATAAGTACTAGCGTCATTCCAATTATATGTAGTATTTTTAGAATTATTTATAGATTTCCAGTTATGATCACCTTTGTAAATATCTTTATATCTATCTTTAAACATTTCAGGTGTTAAACATAAATTAAGTTTCTGATTAATTTCAGTATTTGTTGGCCAAAGGTCTTTTAAGTATACATCTTTTCCTGACTTAGATTTGCCTAAAGAGTCTGTTGTAAGATTTATATTAATATTCCCTGCAATAGCATATGCAACAACAAGAGGTGGAGAGGCAAGAAAATTTGCTTTTACTTCTTGATGCACTCTGCCTTCAAAATTTCTATTTCCAGAAAGTACTGAACAAACAGTTAAATTATTTTTTTTTATTTCATTTGATACCCACTCATCTAAAGGTCCGGAATTACCAATACAAGTCGTACAACCATAACCAACAGTTTTAAAACCAAGATGATCAAGAAATTCTGTTAAACCTGCTTTATCAAGATAATCACTAACAACCTTACTTCCTGGTGCTAAGCTTGTCTTAACCCAAGGTTTAATTTTTAAACCCAAATCAATTGCCTTTTTAGCGACTAATCCCGCTCCAATCATTACATTGGGATTAGAGGTATTTGTACAACTGGTAATAGCAGCTATTACGATATCACCTGTATTTAATTGATTTTCACTATTTCTTGGATTTTTATCCATCTTACTAAATTGCATTGGTACTTCTTTTAAAGAAATTTTGTCCTGAGGTCTCTTTGGCCCAGCTAAGGTAGGTTCGATTTTGTCTAAATCTAAAGATATTTTTTCAAAATATTCTGGAGAATAATTTTCATCTACCCACAAAGTTTGTTTTTTTGAGTATTCTTCAACAATTTGTAAATGTTCTTTATCTTTTCCAGTTAATTTAAGATAATTAATTGTTTCCTCATCAGTTGGGAAGAAACCACATGTTGCACCATACTCAGGAGCCATATTTGATATTGTTGCTCTATCAGCTAGCGATAGGTTCTTTAATCCTGTTCCATAGAATTCTACAAACTTACCAACAACTCCTTTATCTCTAAGAATTTTAGTAATTGATAAAACTAAATCAGTTGCTGTTATTCCTTCATTCAATGATCCTTTAAGCTCAAAACCAATGACATCTGGAATATTCATAGAAATTGCTTGGCCTAACATAGCAGCTTCAGCTTCTATTCCACCTACGCCCCAACCAAGGACAGATAGGGAATTAACCATTGTTGTATGACTATCTGTTCCTACAACTGAGTCTGGAAATAAATATTTTTTATCTTCTATTTCTTTTAACCAGACCGTCTTAGCAATATTTTCTAAGTTTACCTGATGACAAATTCCAGCTCCTGGAGGCACCAAGTAAAAGTTATCAAAAGAACTTTGGCCCCACTTTAAAAATTCGTATCTTTCCTTATTTCTGTCAAATTCTTTTTTAACATTCTCTTTTAAAGCGTTATTATTTTTATAGTTATCAACCATAACAGAATGATCAATAACTAAATCAACTCTGGAAAGAGGATTGATTTTTTTTGGGTCAATTCCTCTCATTTTTAAAGCATTTCTCATTGCTGCTAAATCTGCAACTGCTGGTACACCGGTAAAATCTTGCATGAGTACACGAGTTGGAAAGAAGGCAATTTCTATTTTTTCATTCTTTTTATTAATCTTTTTTAAGGAATGAAATACCTTAGAAATCATGTCTTTATTAATGTTTTCTCCGTCTTCATTTCTAAGTAAATTTTCTAATATTACTTTAATTGAAATTGGAATTTTATTAAGATCGATCTCAAAGTGTTTTGCAACATTGGTTAAATCAAAATAATTAAATTTTTTGTTATTTATTTCAATTATTTGCTCTGAGTTAAAAGAATTTATGTTTTTCATGCTAAATATGAATAATAATTAATTTAAATAAATAATATGAAGATAATTTTTTGTATAGCAAAATGTTAATTTATTATAAGAAATCTGCCAAAAAATATAAAAAAACAAAATATATTTTTAATTTTAATTATTTTTTTGATTTAAAATTTTATATTTTTAATTTAATTTTAAAATATTGCTATATTGTTGACTTTAACCGTAAGTTTTGGGAATAAATGCTTAGCCTTTTATAATTATCACTTAGGTGATAATGGAGGGAGGTTCCTCCGGGGTAACAAAATACAAGGAGTATTTTATGGCTAAGAAGAAAAAGAAAGCTGCTCCAAAGAAAAAGAAAAAAGCAGCTACTAAGAAAAAGAAAAAAGCAGCTCCTAAAAAGAAAAAGAAAAAAGCTGCTCCAAAGAAAAAGAAAAAAGCAGCTCCTAAAAAGAAAAAGAAAAAAGCTGCTAAAAAGAAGAAAAAGAGAAGATAGTAATACTTCAATTTTTCAAGAAAACTTTGATTTAAAGTTTTCTTTTTCTTATCTTTTTCAAAAGATAAAACGGGGTTATGCCCCGTTTTTTTATTGTTTTCAGTTAAAAAGTAATTAAATCTAAATCATGATACTTGTTAAAGACTTGTCAATTGAGAGATCAAATAAAACAATATTTAACAATGTCAATTTATCTCTGGGATCTGGTAACATTATATTATTAAAAGGGAAAAATGGTTCAGGAAAAACCACTTTGTTAAAAACAATAGTTAATATAATCGATCCATCCTCAGGCTCAATATATTGGAAGGGTAAACCATTAAAAAAAAATTTGTACGACTTTTATAATCATACTACATATATTGCAGATAAAACATCTAGTCTAAGTAAGTTAACTGTTCAGGACAACATTAAAATATGGAAAAAAATCTTTTTATCAAAAATTAATAACTCTCAAATTGAAAGTATTTTGAAAACTTTAAAATTAGATAATTATTTAAATCAAAAAGTAAGCTCTTTATCATTTGGTGAAACTAAGAAATTAGAATTTTTAAGATTAATAATTGAAGATAAAAAAATTTGGATACTTGATGAACCTTTATCTAGTTTAGATGATGAGTCAATTGATATAATCGGACAAACTTTTCAAGACCATCGTTCTAAAGAAGGTTCAATAATTTTTAGTTCACATCAAAATTCAGATATTGGTGTTACAGAAGAGATACGTTTATAAAAGTAATGAAGTTTTTAAATAAAATAGTTTCTTTTTATTATAGAGAGTACAAATTAAATCTTAGTGGTCTTCAAGATATTTTAACAAATATTATTTTTTTTTTCATATCAATATTTATTTTTATATTTTCTATTGGCCCAGATAGAGAAACAATTTCTCTTATAGGAGTTGGTATTTTATGGACATTATTGTTATTGAGCTCAACATTATCTTTAAGAAAATTTTATCAAGATGATTTTGAGAACGGTAACTTATTAATTACACATTTAAATGGATTTAGTTTTGGATTTATTGCTATTTTAAAGACTTTTTCCCATTTCTTATTTGTACAAATACCTTTTTTATTATCAATACCAATTGCATGTATTTTACTAAATATCGTAAATGATAAACTTATTTACCTTTTTATAAGCTTTTCCATTGGTTCATTAATTTTATCCTGTTTGGGTTCAATTTCATCATCAATGAATTTAATGAACCAAAGAAACTTTTTGCTAGGAAGTGTAATTGTAATGATATTCAGTATACCCGTAATAATTTTTTCAGTTGGTATTATTAATATGGAAGAAAACTTTAATTCTCTTATAAATATATTATTTGGTATATTGTTAATAGTTTTTGCTATTAATCCCTGGGCGAGTGGTTTGTGTCTTAAACTTTCATTAGAAAATAATTAATATGATGTTCTTAATAAATCCAAACAAATTTAATAAAGCTGCTGATTTTTTAATTAAACCAATCCTAGTTTTGTCTATCATTTTGTTTTCATTAGGATTATTATTTTCTTTTTATTTATCACCAGAAGATTACCAGCAAGGTTCAACTGTACGAATAATGTATGTACATGTTCCAAGTGCCTGGTTGGCACTACTTACTTATGCAATAATGACTTTGTACAGTATTGCAGCGCTTGCTTTCAGAATTCCCTTTGGTTTTATTATAAATACTGCTGTAGCGCCTATAGGGGGAATCTTTACTTTAATATGTATAATAAGCGGATCATTTTGGGGAAAACCAATGTGGGGAACGTGGTGGGTATGGGATGCGCGTTTAACATCTGTTGCAATACTTTTTATTATATATCTTGTAATAATTTTTATGAATTTATCTTTTGAAAATAGAGTTGTTAGAGAAAAAGTTGTTGCAATATTTGTTCTTGTTGGCTCTATAAACTTACCTATTGTTAAATTTTCTGTAGATTGGTGGAATACTTTACATCAACCAGCAACTATAAGTAAATTATCAAAACCCAATATAGACCCCTCCATGATGATACCATTAATTATTATGACATTTGCATTTGCGATGATAGGATTGGTAATAGCCATTTTAAGAATAAAAACAGAGATAATTTCAAGAAAATCAAATCTAGGTTAATTTGTGACTTTTAGTCCATTGGATTAAGTATCTTTCCTCAAAATTTTTGCTATTAGAAATTATGTATTTTTGGTATATTTTTGGATCATACTTTGCAGCCTTTCTTTTAATTTTTTTATTATTATTTTTTAGTTACTGGAAATTTAGAAGAATTAAAAAGTAAATGAGTTTACGGTTTCAAAGATTGCTACTTATATTGCTTACTTTGGTAATTATACTCAGTGCAGTCTTACTTATTTTATATAATACAAGAGAAAATGTGTCTTATTTTTATACACCATCTGAGATTGATAAGCTAGATATCGTAATAAATGAAAAGATAAGAATAGGTGGTTTTATAGAGAATGATAGTTTTAATAAAATTTCTTCAAGTTCATTTAAATTTAAAATTACTGATGAAAAAGCATCTATACTAGTTACTTTCAATGGAATTCTTCCTGATTTATTTAGAGAAGGCCAAGGTGCAGTGATAGAGGGTGTTTTTGTTGACAATGATAATTTTAATGCAACTAATGTTTTTGCAAAACATGATGAAAATTATATGCCAGCATCAATAAAAGAAGATCTAAAAGATACGGGTTATTGGAATAAAAAATATAAATGAGTTCATTAGTTGGTTTTTTAAGCTTAGTTTTTGCCATAGGTATTAATTTTTATTTATTTTTATCTAGATACATATTTAAATTTCAAAAACAGAAATTTAATTTTTTCATTCGTTTTTCTTCATTACTAACTTTGTTATCTTTTTTTTCATTAATGTATGCCTATGTAATATCTGATTTCTCAAATTATAATGTCTTTCAAAACTCTCACTCAAATAAACCACTAATATATAAAATATCAGGTACTTGGGGAAATCATGAAGGTTCGATGCTTTTGTGGCTAAGTATATTATCTATCTTTAGCTTCTTTTTTTCTTTTACTAAAAATATAGAAGATAACTTTCAAAAATTAACTTTGATTATTCAAGCATTTCTTCATATTCTGTTTGGTCTATTTATAGTTTTTACCTCTAATCCTTTTCTCGTTAATTCAATATTAGTAAACGAGGGTTTAGGTTTAAATCCTATTTTACAAGATCCTGGTTTGGCTGTTCATCCTCCAATTTTATATGCAGGTTATGTTGGTTATTCTATAGTTTTTAGTATTGCAATAGCTGGTTTATTTCAAAATACAGATGATGAATGGCTTTATGTTGCTAAAAAATGGTCTTTAATTAGTTGGACTTTTTTAACTGGTGGAATAGCTCTAGGCTCATATTGGGCATATTATGAATTAGGATGGGGTGGTTGGTGGTTTTGGGATCCAGTTGAAAATATTTCACTGATGCCTTGGATTGCTGGACTTGCATTAGTTCATTCACTCATGATGGTGAGAGGCGAGCAAGCTATTAAAAAATGGATAGTTTTTTTATCAATTCTTTGCTTTTCATTAAGTGTTTTTGGAACATTTTTGGTAAGATCTGGAATCTTAACAAGCGTACATTCATTTGCAGCAGATGCATCCAGAGGTATATTTATATTACTAATTTTTTTTATTGTAACTGGGTTTGGTTTTTTAGTTTTTTTGTTAAAAGAACCAAAAAAATCAAATACTTTAAACTTGTTATTTATCAATAAGGTTTCAGCACTTGTAATAAATAATATTTTAATGATTATAGCAACCTTAACTATTCTTTTAGGAACTATATACCCAATTATAATTGAAGTTTTGTATAATAAAAGAATATCGGTAGGAGGTCCTTATTTTAATGCAACAGTAATTCCTATAATGATCCCTGGTTTTTTATTAATGAGTATTGCACCAATTTTATCCTGGCAAACAAATAAGATGAATAATTCAAAAAAATATGTTATAGCTTTTATTATCTTAAGTGTTTTAGTTCTAATTCAATCATATTTTTTGGATTTTAATACATGGGGTTTTGTTGGGTTACTTTTAGGTTTTTGGATAATATTAGCTTCAATTATTGCTATATTTTCTTCGTATAAAATTAAAATTAACATTAAATTCTTTAAAATAATTAATCCTCATGTGGCGCATATTGGTGTTGGTATTGCTATAGTTGGTATCACTTGTTCTAGTGTTTTTCAAAATGAGCTAGATTTTAACCTTAGTGAGGGAGATAAGTTTAATATAAATGGAAAGACAGTTTTGTTTGAAAAAATAGAAACAACTAATCAAATTAATTTTCAATCTTTAAGAGGAAAATTTTTGTTTGATATTGAAAAAAATCAATCAAAAGAAATAGAGGCTGGAAAAAATTATTATCCAGTATCAAAGATGATTACATCTGAAGCTGGTATTTTACATCAGTGGAATAAGGATATATATTTTATCCTTGGTGATCAAAAAAATAATGTGTGGTTTGTAAAAGTTTTAATAAATCCATTTGTTAGCTTTATATGGCTTGGAGTGATAATAATGATTTATTCTGGTTTAATAGCAGTTACAAGAAGATGAATAGAATAATAATTTTAACGCCTTTAATCATACTTTTAATAATATGTTTTTTTTCACTTACTTATTTATTAAGTGGTAAAGATCCAAATAAGCCACCTAGCGCACTCTTAAATAAAAATGTCCCTAGTTTTGAAAGTACTTCTTTGTACGATACAAAGGAAATAATAAGAACAATAGACATAAAAAATAGAAAGATCTTAATTAATTTTTTTGCTTCTTGGTGTAGTCCTTGTAAAATAGAGCATCCACTTTTTTTTGAAATAGGTAAAAAATATCCTGAACTATATTTGTTGGGATTTAATCATAAAGATCCAACTTCTGACGCAAAAAAATATTTAGAAGATGATGGAAATCCATATGATTTTGTTGGTGTAGATGCTGATGGATTAATTGCTTTAGAGTTTGGTGTTTTTGGACTGCCAGAAACATACTTAATTAATGAAGAAGGTAAGATTATATTTAAATTTATGGGCCCAATAACGAAGGATGTTTTAAAAAATGAAATCGAGCCACTTCTTTAGAATTTTACATATAACAATTTTAGGTTTTATGTTTTTTACTTTCAAAATATATGCGCTAGAAACTATTGATGAAAGAGTAAAAAAATTAACTCTAGAGTTACGATGTATGACTTGTCAAAACCAAAGTATTTATGACTCGGATGCTGAATTCTCAAATGATATCAAAAAAATAGTTAAACAAAAATTACAGGAAGGTGAAAGTGAGAAAGACATAAAGAAATTTTTAGCTGAAAGATATGGTGAATACATTCTTTTTAGACCTCTTATGAATTATAATAATATTTTTCTTTGGAGTTTTCCTTTTATATTACTAATAATTGGCTTATTTTTTGTATTAATTAAGACCAAAACAAAAAAGGCTTGAACAATTTATTTTGTTTTTTTTTATTTAGCTTATATGGTTTCCTTATAATTTAGAAATACTTCTTCAAGGAGGAAACGTGAAAAAATTTATAATATACTTATTATCAATTGGTATTTTTGGAGTTGCTTCAATTGCAAATTCGCAGACAATAAGAATTGGTACAGAAGGTGCTTATCCACCATGGAATAATTTAAACTCTGCTGGTGAACTAGAAGGTGCTGAAATAGACTTTGGTAACGAAGCTTGTGAACGAATGGGTGTTACATGCGAATGGGTAACTCAAGATTGGGATGGTATAATACCTGCCCTTCTTCAAGGTAAATATGACATTATTATTGCTGGAATGTCTATTACCGAAGAAAGAAAAGAAAAAGTTAATTTTACAACTGGATATATGACTGATGGTGCAAGATTTGCTGTTTTAAAAAACAGTGGTTTAGCTAATTTAAATATTGCTGGTATGGCTAAAGTTAATCTTAATAATGCAGGAGGAAAAGAACAAG
The DNA here is from genome assembly GCA_902541215.1 of uncultured Alphaproteobacteria bacterium. Lineage (GTDB taxonomy): Bacteria > Pseudomonadota > Alphaproteobacteria > HIMB59 > CACPNW01. Next base: position 89,174 of record CACBPV010000002.1, read on the forward strand.
CTGCAATAGGTCAATTAATTGCTGCAATGGATGGTAAAACTGTCTGTGTTCAGTCTTCTACAATTCACCAAAATTTTTTAGAAAAACACATGTCTGGCGCAGTAGATGTAAAACTATATCAAGCGGTTGATGATCATAATTTAGATTTAGCTGCTGGAAGATGTGATGCAGTTCTAGCTGACGTAGGATCAATTATTGATTTTATGGAATCCGATGGAGGTGTTGACGTTGCATTTACTGGTCCAACTTTTTCTGGTGGAGTCTTCGGTGATGGTGTTGGTGGAGCAGTTAGAAAAGAAGATACAGATATCTTAGAGATGTGGAATGCTGCCATTGCAGAAATGTCTAAAGATGGAACTACTGCTGAAATAACTAAAGAGTGGTTTGGCAGAGATATTTCAATGTAAATCAAAATTTATTTAGATAAAAGCGGTCTTAAAGACCGCTTTTTTTTTGATTAAATTACAGCCATAATGCATAATAGATATTAAATAAAAATTTATAATGAACTCACTTTTGTATTTAATTATTCAAATTATAAACTTATTTCAGTTTGTTCTCATAATTTATATAATTCTAACTTGGTTAGTAAACTTTAATATAATTAATACTGGCAATCGATTTGTTTATAGTATTCTTGATGCTTTATACCGATTATGTGAGCCAAGTTTAAATTTTGTTAGAAGATACTTGCCTACTTTTGGTGCAATAGATTTATCTCCAATAGTCGTTTATCTTGGTTTGTGGTTTATAAAAAGTTTATTAATTGAATATTGGCCTAGATAACTATGCCTCGTATACTAGATGGGAAAAAAATAGCACAAAATTTAAAAGATCAATTAAAAATTGAGATTGAAAACATAAAAATAAAATCTAATCGTGTACCTGGACTTGCAGTTATACAAGTAGGAAATGTTGCGGCAAGTAGTGTATATGTAAAAGCTAAAACAAAAGCTGCAAAAGAAGTTGGGATTGATGTAATTGATCATCACTTGGTAGAATCCGTAAATCAAGACGATTTAATCAATTTGATTAATCAATTAAACAATAATGATGATGTAAATGGTATTCTTGTCCAACTTCCTTTACCCAAAACTATAAATGAAGAAGTGGTCTTAAATAGTATAGCGCCTGAAAAAGATGCTGATGGGTTTCATCCTTTAAATGTTGGCAAACTATCAATAAGCCAAAAGAATGATGAAAGTCTAATGATACCATGCACCCCTTATGGCTGTCTGTTACTTCTTAGAGAACTTAACATTAATTTAGCTGGTAAAAATGCTGTCGTAATTGGAAGATCAAATATAGTTGGAAAACCTATGGCACAATTATTATTAAAAGAGTCTTGTACTGTTACAACGGTTCATTCAAAAACTATAAATATTGAAAGTATTTGCAAGAAAGCCGATATTTTAATAGCAGCAATTGGTAAACCTGAGTTTGTAAATAAGGATTGGGTTAAGGAAGGTGCTATTATTATCGATGTGGGTATTAATAGAATAAAGATAAATGAAGAGAAATCAAAATTGGTAGGTGATGTTTTATTTAGTGAGGTAGAACATAAAGTAAGTGCAATTTCTCCAGTGCCTGGGGGGGTGGGGCCAATGACAATTGCATGCCTTTTAAGAAATACAACTGCAGCATTCAAACTAAAATTTATAGACTAAGAAGAGCTAATTTTATAAATATGTTGTAAGAAAAAATCAGCTGTTATCACTTCTCTTGCTTTAGAACAGTGTTCACAAGGTTTTAATTTTACTCCACATGGTGATTGTTTGTCTTCATAATAAATATTTTCATGAAATTCATAGCCGATAACATCTGGTGATATCCACCCACCAAAATATAGAACTGCTTTTTTATTTAATGCAGCTGCCACATGCCCAAAACCTCCTTCAGGACCAACATAAAAATCAACTTCTTTTAGTAATGCACAAGCAAGTCTAAAATCCAATTCTTGAGGTATAAATATTCCATCAATTTTTTTTGTTTGAGTATGTTTTGATTGAATAATCAAATAATCATTCTTTAATTTGTTTATTAAACTAATCCAATTCTGAATACCCCAATCTTTATTTTGATGTTTAAAACTGAATTGTGTATCATTTATTTTAGTTGATGAAGTTTCAAGAAAAATTATATTTCTAAATTTTTTATTATGATTATCGTCCCAAAATTTTTTTGCGTTAGAAATAATTTTTTTAGCTTCAAATATTTCTTGGTCTGAAAAATATATTTCACCAGGAATAGGTTTAAAATTTCTCCAAACATAATTGTTTGGGATGCTTTTATCATAGTCAATATAAGGTCTATTTAATTCATGATAATCTATTAGATGAATGGGTTTATCATTATCTAAATTTCTACAGTCTGCTATATTTGGATTATTCTCATAAATTGGAGAATGAAATGCTTGATTTTTTTCTGCAATACCAATAACAATTTGTCTTTCTGGAAACTGTTTTTTAATTTTAGCTGCTAAGGAAGTTACAAGTAAATCATCACCGTAACCCATAAAATATTAATTATTTTTACGAAGTCTAATTGAGTTTATTTTAATGAAACCTTCGGCATCTTTTTGATTATATTCACCAACTTCATCAAAAGAAACTAATGAATTGTCATAAAGAGAGTTAATTGATCTTCTACCTAATATAATTACGTTACCTTTAAATACTTTAATTTTGACATCACCGCTAACTTTGTGTGATATTGAATCTATCAATTTCTGCATTGATACTCTCTCAGAAGAAAACCAAAAACCATTATAAATTGTTTCAGCATATTTTGGCATCAATTCATCTTTAAGATGGGCTTCGCCTTTATCCAAAGTAATACTCTCTATTGCTCTTCTTGCATCTAATAATATAGTTCCACCTGGTGTTTCATAAACTCCTCTGGATTTCATACCAACAAATCTATTTTCTACAATATCTATTCTTCCTACTCCGTGATTACCGGCTATAGTATTTAATTTTGAAAGAATTTCGTGAGGTTTTAGTTTCTCTTCATTTATAGAAACTGGATCGCCGTTTTCAAATCCAATTATTATAACCTCTGCTTTATTTGGAGTATCTTCAACAGATTTTGTTCTAGAAAAAATATGTTCGGGTGGTTCAAGCCAAGGATCTTCTAGCAGCTTACCTTCAGAAGAAGTATGAAGAAGATTTGCATCTGTACTAAATGGAGGCTCACCCATTTTATCTTTAGGTACTGTTATTTGATTTTTTTCTGCATAATCTAATAAATCATTTCTTGATTCAAATTCCCAATCTCGCCAGGGTGCTATAACTTCGATTTTTGGATTATTGGCATAGTATCCAAGTTCAAATCTAACTTGATCATTACCCTTGCCAGTAGCTCCATGCGCCACAGCATCTGCTCCTACAATTTTAGCAATTTCAATTTGCCTCTTTGCAATTAAGGGTCTGGCTATAGCTGTACCTAACAAGTATGTTCCTTCGTAAAGAGCGTTAGCTCTAAACATTGGGAAAACATAATCTTTAACAAATTCTTCTTGTAGATTTTCAATAAATATTTCTTCGACACCTAAGCTTTTTGCTTTTGTTTCAACCGGTGAAAGTTCCTCTCCTTGACCAATATCTGCTGTGAAAGTAACTACAGGGCATTCATATTTATTTTGGAGCCACTTGAGAATTACACTTGTATCTAATCCGCCTGAGTATGCTAAAACAATTTTCTTAGGCATTTAACAATCGTTTATTAACTGATTATACGCCGCTGTAAATCCATTAAGAGTATAACTATCATTGGTAATTGTACCTCGTGAAGACTCTCCAGTAACCTTAAGCTCTAATCCTTTTTTCATAGCAAAAATTACTTTTGCATCTTCTTCTGTCCAAGCCGCAGTTGGCAAATCCTCAGTTGTATAAAATTTGTACTCTCCATTATCTATATTTATAATAATATCAGAGGGAACTTTGTAGCTATAACCAGCTTCTATTTGAACTACGGTCTCTGGATTGCCTATATTTTTATAGACTAAAACATAGAAATCTCCTCTTTTTTTATCACTTGGTAAATCTGTTTCTGTAGCTAAACTACCAATATAACAATACTCATCAGTCTCCTCAAAAGACCATTTACCTACTTCTAAAGCATTAAGAGCGCTAGGAAGTGCTACATATAGCACAAGTAAATACTTAAGAAAAATTTTCATCAATTACTTCTTTTAGTATATCTTATGCAATTAGTTAAGAGCGTTTAAGCAATGTTGGAATCTTTTTAAATTATGGAAAAATCAAACCTTAATAACTTAATGAACAGGGTTCAAAAAGACCGCGACGAAATAGCTTTTTCGGAAATCTTTGATTTTTTTGCACCAAAAATAAATGCTTATTTTATTCAAAACAGAATCAAAATTGAGAGTTCTGAGGAATTAACTCAAGAGGTCTTAAGTACTGTTTGGGTAAAATCAAACCTATATGATTCAACAAAATCAGCTCTTTCAACATGGATATTTACTATTGCAAGAAACAAAAAAATAGACTTTTTCAGGAAAAATTCAAAAATAAATTTCCAAGAAGAAGATATACGAGAGTTTTTATACCAAGATAGAGAAGTTGACCCAATTGAAGAAAATGAGGCAAAAAAACAAATAGAAAGAATAAATAATGAGCTCGATGAACAGCAAAAAATAATGATAAAAATGAACTTTTTCGAGAATAAAAGTCATAAAAAAATTGCTGATGAGCTTGAAATTCCTTTAGGGACAGTTAAATCTAAAATAAGGCATATTTTAACAAAAATGCAGGGATTTTTAAGATGAATGGAACAGTAGTAAAAAATCAACTTATCTTTGATTTTGCATCAGGAATACTAGGTCCTGCAAAATCACTATTTGCTTCAACATATTTACAATTAAATTCAAATGCTTCTAAAATTAGCAATACATTTGAAAATATGTTGGGTGAAAATCTAATGGATAACGAGAACATTCATCCTAAAAACTTGAAGTATACAGACTGTATTAATAACGAGAATATTCAATCTGCTTCAAATCCTAAAGATCCTGTAACTAGTTTCTTTGGAAACCTAAATAATTTAGATTGGAAGCAAGTTTATAAAGGTTTCAAAGAGTATACTGCATCTATTGATGATAAAGATGAACTAAAATTAATAAAAATGGACCCTGGAGTTTCAGTACCACTGCACTCCCATGGTGGAAAAGAGTATATATTAGTTTTAGAAGGTAGCTTCTGTGATGAGTATGGTGAATATTCAAAAGGCGATATTCAAATTAATGACCAAAAGATTAAACATACGCCAATAGCTTCAAAAGACACAGGCTGTGTCTGTTTGAGTATTACTGAAAAAGATGTAATATTCTTTGGTAAATATGGATCTTTTTTGAATTTATTTACATTTATCAAATCTTTTTTTAAGCAAAAATAAACTCATTATTGTATAACTTCATACGTGTCTAAAATTCACGTAGATTTTATAAGGGGTAAAAAAGTAGAAAGTACCCATCAAGTTAAAGCTTTAATTACAAACATTGATGGTAAAATTTTATTATCTACAAATAATGATAATGAATTTTTTTTTCCTCGATCATCAATTAAAATATTTCAAGCTATTCCTTTTGCAATGTCAAATGCCATAAAAAATTATAAATTAAACAATAAACATATAGCCTTAGCATGTGCATCACACAAAGGAGAAAAAATTCATATAAGTGAGTTAAAAAAATGGATTTCAAAAATTAATTTAAAAACAAAAAATTTAAAATGTGGTATTCATGGACCATTAGATAAAAAAGCTTCTGAAAAAATAATATATTCTAGAAAAAAATTTAACGAATTACATAATAATTGTGCTGGAAAGCACTTAGCTATGTTAACAAGCTGTTTGGTCAATAATCAAAATATCAATAACTATCTAGATTATAATCACACTCATCAAAAAAATATCAGACAAGTTTTCAACAAATTTACAGAAACTAAATTATCAAAAAAAAATTTCTCTTTAGATGGATGTAGCGCACCACAATATTCATTTAAAATTAAATCTATATCAAAGGCATTAAATAATTTAATTAAAAGTTATAAAGACTGTTATGATTATAGCGAAGAAGTCAAAACTTTAATTAATTCAGTTTTAGAAAATCCTGAATTTATAGGAGGAACTGGAAGTTTTGATAGTAAAGTTATGAAAGCTTCAAAAAGAAAAATATTTTGTAAAAGTGGAGCTGAGGGTGTTTTTTTATTTATTGATATTCATAATGAAATTAGCGGAGTAGTTAAAATTACTGATGGAAATGAAAGAGCTATTCCTATTTCTATACTTAATATTTTTAAAAAATTTAAAGTTATGAATAGAGAAGAGCTAAATAATTTAGAAAAAAAAGAAAAATTTGATCTAAAAAATCATGCAGGTAGAAATATTGGTCACATCAGCCTTACAATGAAATAAGAAATAAAAATATGATAATTAAAACGGTTAAAGGTAGTCTAAGATAGTTAAATGCTTGTTTATTTGATTCGTTTGCAAATAAAATAATATAGTCAAAAAATAACTGAGTTAACAATAGTAAAATTATTAAGATAAAAATTATTATTAAATTAATGTTAAGAAGACTTAATATAATAATTATAACAGCAAATAAGCTAGGCAAAAAACCGTATACAACTATGTGAGTTGGTGGATTATTTTTTAAATTCCAGTTTATTGATCCAATAAAAACAATTATAATTAAACTATAGTAAACAACAAAATTAAGAAGAACTTCTTCCTCAACTATTAAAAAATAGTATTTATCTAAAAAAGTTAAAACATATGGTATTAATCCTAAATATGAAATTAGAAATTGAAAATTAATTTTTTTGGGCATTTGATATGATTGAACAAAGTATCATTTTAGAAATTGAAAAACTTTTAGATAATAAAAAAATTATAGATAGCAAGTTATTATCAGACTCTTTTGGGATTAATTGCTTAAAAATTGTAACAAGTGATATTAAAGAGTTCATTGTCAAATATTATTACAAAAATAATGATGAATTTAATGCTATAAAATCTGAGACAGATAATCTTCTTTTTTTTAATAGACAAAAATTTAATCAATTTCCAAGTATTATAAACTATAATGATAACTTATTAATAATGTCATATATAAATAATGATGACGATCAACCAAACCAAACTAATGATGATTTATTAAATAGTATAATTTCTCTTCACTCAAATAAAAATGAAAATTACGGTTTTAGTTTTGATACGCAAATTGGTGGTTTGAAACAGATTAATTCTAGTTCTAAAAATTGGTTAGAGTTTTATAGAGATAAAAGACTGACTTATATATTTGAATTAGTTAACAAAAATCAACCTATGGATGAAACTATTAACACTAAAATTGATTTATTAATTAAAAAGATGGATAATTTTATTCCCAACAAACCTATATCATCTTTATTGCATGGTGACTTATGGGAAGGAAATATACTTTTTAAAAATAAAAAGTTTGTAGGATTTATTGATCCAGGCTCTTTTTATGGTCATAATGAATTAGAAATATCTTATTTGAGGTGGTTTAACCCTAAATTTATTGATGAAAGTTTTTTAGATAAGTACAACGATCACATCAAAATTGATAAATATTACTTAGAATATGAACCAATTTATCAATTATATTATTCACTGTTAAATGTTTATTTATGGGATAGAAGCTATATTGAGGATGTACGTAAATTGCTGGAAAAAATTAAAATATAATGTGTGGCATTAATGGCATAATTTTTAAAACATCTAAAACAGATGTTTCAAAAATTCTTAAAATGAATGTACTTCTAGATCATAGAGGACCGGATGATAGTGGATTTATTAACCATAAAAATCTTTTACTTGGTCATACTAGACTATCTATTATCGATACATCAAATCTTGGTTCTCAACCAATGTCTATAGATGGAAGATATTGGATTATTTATAATGGAGAAATTTATAATTATAAAACTTTAAGGGAAGAACTAATTCTAAAGAAATATAAATTTTATTCAAATTCAGATACTGAGGTTGTCCTTAATGCATATAAAGAATGGGGCGTTGATTCATTTCAAAAGTTTAACGGAGAATGGTCTTTTGCAATTTTAGATAAAAAAAATAATGAAGTAATAATTTGTAGAGATGGTATTGGATATAAGCCTTGTTATATTTTTGAAAATAATAACTTTTTTGCATTCAGTTCAGAAATAAAAGCATTTTATGTGTTAGAAAATACAATTGAGTTTGATAAGAATAATTTAGGTATAAATTTTACTACTTTAAATAATTGCTCTAAGACAATATTTAAACATGTTAATCAGCTTACCCAAGGAAGATATTTAAAAATAAATTTAAATAATTTAGAAAAAAGAATTTTTAGATGGGATTATCCACTTAAAAATTTACCAAAAATTAATTCAGGATTTAGAGAAAATGTTAATGATTATTTTGATCTTCTATATGAGTCTACAAAATTAAGATTAAACAGCGATGTTAAAACTGGAACTTCTCTTAGTGGTGGTTTGGACTCCTCCTCTATCTTCACATTGATGAATTTGATACAAAAAAAAGAAAATTTGATCGAAGATGATTTAGATTTGAACCCAATTATAATGGATTATGAGGAAATGAAAACTAAAGAGGACGCAGTTAAATTATCCCAAAAATTTAAAAGAAATTATCAAATAGTTGATTTTAAAAAGATGACTGCTGATAAAACAATGGAACTTGTTTCATCCCTTGAGGTAGTAGAAGAATATTTTATGCAGTTTGAGCTATATAAAAAACAAAAAGAAAAAGGAATTAAGGTAAGTCTTGATGGTCATGGGGCCGATGAGTTTTTAGGGTATCCAAATTGGATACCAGAATTATCTGTAGATATTTATAACAGTATTGCTAATAATTTTAAAACAATAAATAAATTTGGGAAAACCCAAAATATAAATAAATTTAAAAGATTATTTGGTTTAGGTGAACAAGAGATTACACCCATATCTTTCAGATCAGTACCAGACTTAAATTATGGTTTTAAAAATTATCTCTATACAGGTAATTTTGATGGGGGTTATCAGATTATTAATGATGATTTAGAAGATTTAGAAAATTTTCCTTATGAAGTATGTTTTACTTATTTGATGTCTTATTGTGGTTGGTTTCAATTTTTTTTAAATAAATGGGACAGAGCGTCAATGTCAAATTCAGTTGAGGTTAGAATGCCTTTTTTAGATAATAATGTAAGATTATTTGGATTGGCATTAAGTAGTTCTAATAAGTTGAAAAATGGTTTTACAAAATCAATATTAAGAGAAGCTTTTAAAAATTATTTTCCTAAAACTATG
>CACBPV010000003.1 GCA_902541215.1 uncultured Alphaproteobacteria bacterium
ACCAACAATTGCAGAAGTTCCTTTTGGAGGTGTAAAAGAATCAGGAATGGGAAGAGAAGGTTCTCGATATGGCCTTGATGACTATTTAACTATAAAATATATTTCAATGGGTGGTATTTAAGAAAGCCAGGCAGCTCCTCTAACACCACTTGAATCCCCATAAACATTTTTAACAACTTTAGTTTCTAGCGTGTCAGTAAAAACATATTTTTTTAGAGTATCATTTATATTTTCATAAATATAATCTATATTGGACATTCCACCACCCAAAACTATTACATCTGGATCAAGGATATTACATACAACAGATAAGCCTCTAGCTAAATGATCAATGTATTGATTTAGAGCAAAAATACTATTTTCTTCATTATTAATAAAACCCTCTAATATTTGATGTGAATTATAATTTTTGTTGAAACGCAAATTATAAGCCGATGAAAATCCTGGGCCAGATATGTAAGTTTCTAAACAACCATTTTTCCCACAATAACATTTTTTTACATATTTTTTTTCTTCTTCAGTTCTACCTGGTAGTACTATATGACCCCATTCCCCGCTTATACTATTTCGCCCTCTTACAACTTTTTGATTAATGCTAATACCACCACCAACACCTGTTCCGATGATTACTCCAAAAACAACTTGATAACCTTTACCTGCTCCATCTACTGCTTCAGACAGTGTGAAACAATTAGCATCATTTTCTATATTAATATTTCTATTAAGAATTTTATCCAAATCTTGCTTAAATGGTTTGCCATTTAACCATATAGAATTAGCATTTTTAATTAAAGCTGTATCATTTGATATGGCTCCCGGCATTCCCATGCCAACAGATTTGGCTTTGCCATGTTTTTTTTCAAAATGATTTATAATGGATAGTATTCCACCAATAGTTCCATCATAAGTTTTTTCAGTATTAATTCTTTTTCTATCTATTTCAGTTCCATTTGGATCTAGGAGAATGCCCTCAGTTTTGGTACCCCCTACATCAATACCTATTTTCATTAATTATTATTTTGTAATAATTTTATGTAAAGTCGGGATCAGAGCAACCGCTAATGCTATTTTAAATAACTCACTAGGAATAAATGGTAAAAGACCAGCTGCTAATGCTTTTTCGAAACCAATAATATAACCAAGATATATAATACCAAATGAGAATATAACAACAGAACCAATTAATAGAGAAAACGCAGCTTTTAAATATGTTTTGCTAAAACCTAAATTTGCTAAGTAACTTATAACTATTGATGCAAATAACATACCATAAAGATATCCTGCTGTTGGGCCAACTAAATAAACAATTCCTCCACCTGTCGCAAAGACAGGAAGTCCTATAGCTCCTTGAAAAAGGTAAAATGCAACTGTGGCAAAAGATAATCTAATACTATAAGTCATTCCTATTAAGAAAATTACAAATGTCTGCATTGTCATTGGCACTGGCCAAAATGGTACTTGAACCTTAGCTGAAATAGCTAGTAAAATTGAACCAATTAAGATCAATGTTATTGTAAGAAAATTTGAATTAATATTTTCAAAATTTTTTAATTTGTTAATTAAAATTCTATCTTCGTGCATATATTTCCCTTTAATTATTGTAATTAAACTAATTTATATTTTGCTTCAAGCTTATCCCAAAAATCTTTTTCTAAATTTACATTATTTAATGCATTAATTTGCTTCAATCCTGTGGGCGAAGTTACGTTTATTTCTGTTAGATAATTTCCAATTATATCAATTCCAACAAAAAATAGATTATGTTCTTTTAGTTTTGGTCCCAAATTTTCGATAATTTCTTTATCTCTATAAACTAGGTCAGTTTTACTTGCCTTGCCGCCAGCATGAAAATTTGCTTTTAAATTACCTTCTTGAGGTATTCTAGCAACTGAGCCAAAATATTCACCATCGAAAAAAATAATTCTCCTGTCACCATCCTCTATCTCATTGATAAATTTTTGCACCATTATAGGCAAGTATAAATATTCCTCTAATATTTTTGAATTGAAATTACTTTTATCAAATCTATGTATACCTTCTCCTCCATTACCGTAAAGTGGTTTTGTTATAATATCTTCTTCTTTATCTAAAAATTCTTCAATAATGTTTAAATCTTTTGTTACCAAAGTAGGAGCCATAAATTCTTTAAAATTAAATGTAAATAATTTTTCAGTAGAGTTTCTAACTGCTGTTGGATCATTCACAACAATTGTTGAAGATGGAAGTAAGTCCAAAATATAAGTCGATGTGATATAATTCATATCAAAAGGAGGATCCTGTCTTAAAAAGACAAATTGAAAATCTTCTAATTTGGCAATTATTTTATTCGATTTAAAATTAAAATAATTTTTTTCATCTAACAATAACTCTAAATAATATCCAGATGCTTGAACAGTATTTTCTTTTATAAATAAATCTTTTGGATTGTAATAAAAAATATCATAATCTCTTTCTTGTGCCTCATAACCTATTAAAAAAGATGTATCGAATTCATAATCAATTTTTTCAATATTATCCATTTGGATTGCTATACTTTTTTTCATTAGAAAATTTCTTCCTCATATATTTTTTTAATATTTTTTTTCCATTCACCATTATATTTACTGATTAATAAATCAGCAGGTGAGTGACCATTTGATAGATTTTTTTCTAAATCTTTAAGATAAAATGTTTCATTATATTTTTCATTTTTTACTTGAATATTTCTTTTCTCTAAACCTGATTTAGAAATTTCAAGTAATTTTTGTGCAATATCTAATAGGGAACCATTTTTGAATTTTGTTTGTAAACCCTCTAATGGAGCTAAGGTATTTATTAAATTTCTATCATTTTGTGTCCAATCCTCAACTATTTCATTAGTTTTATTAATAGATTCATCATTGTATAAAATACCAATCCAAAAAGCAGGCTGAGAACATATTAAATCCCATGAACATGCGTCCATAGAACGAATTTCTAAGAATTGCTTTAATCTAACTTGAGGAAATAAAGTTGATAAATGGTTTATCCAATCTTCAATAGCAGGTTCAATATTTAAATCTTTTGAAATATTATTTTTAAAAAAATCTCTAAAAGTATAATTGGTCATATCTATATATTTGTGATTTCTAATCACAAAATACATTGGTACATCAAGTGCATACTCAACATATTTTTCAAAATTAAAATTTTTATCAAAAACAAAAGGCAATAAACCTGTTCTATCTTTGTCTGTGTGATGCCAGAAATGAGATCTTAAACTCTTATATTTGGAAACTTCTTTTTGATCAAAAGGTGAGTTAGCAAATATTGCAGTTGCAATACCTTCAAGATTTAACATTAATCGATACTTAGCAATCATATCTTCTTCAGAATGATAATCCAAATTTACTTGGTTTGTACATGTGCGTTTCATCATATGATGTCCTAAAGTACCAACTTTAGGCATATATTTTTTCATTATGGAGTACCTTTGTTTTGGCATCCAAGGAAAATCATTGAGAGATAAACTTGGCTCAACACCCAAACCTAATAATATAAAGCCAAATTCTTCACCAATATCTTTTAATTCCTTTAAATGTCTATTTGTTTCAGTACAAGTTTGATGGATATTTTTTAATTGTGCTCCAGATAATTCAATCTGACCACCTGGTTCTAAAGTTATACTTTCACCAAATCTTTCTAGGGCAATTATTGTAGTATTTTTATTATCATACTTTGGTTTCCATCCTTTATTTACAAATTTTAAAAGAATTTCTTTTATACCCTTTGGTTCTTCATAAGATAATTGACGTAAACTGTCTTTTTTTAAAACAAATTTCTCGTGTTCTACCCCTATCCGTAAATCATTCTTATTTTTGATTCCTTTATAAAAGTAATCTATTAAATCATTTTTTTTTAACATTTTTTTAACTTAAATAGTCCAGATCATATTAAAAATAAAGTTGCTAATCCAAGAAAAGAAAGAAAACCAAATACATCTGTTATTGTAGTCAAAATTACTGCAGATGCTAAAGCAGGATCAATTTTTAGCTTATCTAAAACTAGTGGAATTACAATTCCTGAAAAACCAGCTATTAATAAGTTTAGTATCATGGCAAGGCCTATTATCAAACCCAAAAGTAAATTATCAAACCAATAAATAGAAATTAAAGATATTATAATAGCAAATATGATACCATTTATACCGCCAATTAGAGTTTCTTTGGTTATTATTTTTATCGCATTACTAGTTGTTAGTTCTTTCACTGCAATAGCTCGCACTGCAACTGTTAAAGTTTGAGTACCTGCGTTAGCGCCCATAGAAGCTACTATCGGCATTAAAATAGCTAAGGCTACTACTTTTTCTATAGCAGCTTCAAACAAACCTATTACTATTGAAGCTACTACCGCTGTCATTAAATTTACAATCAACCATGAAATTCTTGATTTTGTTGTTGAAATAATTGACTCATACAAGTCTGTATGATCTACGCCTCCAAGCTTTAAAATGTCTTCTTCTCTTTCTTCTTCTATAACCTCAACAACATCGTCAACTGTAATTGATCCAATAATTTGTTTTCGATTATTGATAACAGGAGCACTCACCAATCCGTATTTATTAAATAATAGAGCTACATCTTCTTGATCTGTATTTACATCAATTAATCTTAACTCTTTGTTTGTTATTGAATTTAATTCTACTTGTCTTTTTGAACCCATTAACCTTCCTAATGGAACAACACCTTTTACTTCTTGTTTACTATTAATTAAATAAATATCATAGAAATCTTCAGGTAGTTTCACTTTATTATTTCTTAAATGATCAATTGCTTGACCAACATTCCATAATTGATTAACGGCAACAAATTGTCTTTGCATTAATCTTCCAGCAGAATCTTCAGGATAATTTAATCCTTCTTCAACCAATGTACGTTCTTCTTTATCTAAATTTTCTAAGAATATAGTCTGATCTTTTTCTTCTAAATCTTCTGCTAAGTCGACAGCATCATCAGTATCTAAACTTTTAGCATTATTTGCTAATTGTTTTATATCCAAAGTTTCTATTATTTCTTCCCTAACACTATCATTTAAGTAAGTTAATATTTCAGGATCAAAATCTTTATCAATTATATTCAAAAGACTTAGTCGTAAAACTGGATCTAAGTTTTGAAGAATGTCTGCTATATCAGCATTATGAATATCGTTTAAATAAGATAAAACTTTATCATATTTATAATTTTCTAAATAATCGGATACTAGTTCAACAGATTTAGATGAAGAATCCTGATCTTTTTTTATTATAATTTCGTCCATATCAATTGGTGCGGCTGAGAAGACTTGAACTTCCACAGGATAAATCCCACAGCGACCTCAACGCTGCGCGTATACCAATTCCGCCACAGCCGCATATATAGTAGAATTAAATATCAGATAGGATATTAACTATCAATAAAGTAAAACATAAGATGAAACAGATTGAAATTAAAATATCTAATAATGAAATTAATTATGATGAAGCATTAATGCTTATGGAGTCTAGAGTTGAAGATATAAGTAACAATAAATCTAAAGAATTATTATGGTTTCTAAATCATAACCATATTTTTACTCAAGGAACAAGTGCATCAAAAGATGAGGTATTAAACACAACTGTAATTGACATTATAAAATCTAATCGTGGAGGAAAAACAACCTATCATGGCCCTGGTCAAAGAATTGTTTATTTTATGTTAAATTTAAATAATAAAAATAAAGATATTCGAAAATTTATCTCTGTAATTGAAGATTCTCTAATCTCTTTTTTAGCTGACTATAATATTGAAGCACAAGCCTTTAAAGATAGAGTTGGCATTTGGGTAACTAAAAGTAACAATATTACATTTAATAAAGAAAAAAAAATTGGTGCAATTGGATTACGTATTAAAAAATGGATTACATACCATGGTTTAAGTTTTAATATTAATCCTGATCTCAAATATTACAATTATATTCACTCATGTGGTCTAAAAGAATATCAAAATACTTCAATGGAAGAGTTAGGTATTAAATTAGACCAATCTGAATTTGATAATAAATTTAAAGATATATTTATAGAAAAACTAAAAACTATTTAAATAATATTTTAAATCTTTATTAATTTTTAAATTATTTTTTTTTATAAAGTTAAGAAAATCATCAGGTAAATTTGAAATAAATTCAAATTTTTTTTTATTTATTGTAAATCTTAATGCAAATGCATGTAACATTAAGTTTTCTTTTTTATATTTTGAATATAAATTGTATTTTTTGTCTCCAATAATTGGACACCCAAGATTTTTAGAAACTATTCTAAGCTGATGAGTTTTACCAGTCTGAGGATTAAATAATATTGAAGAAATACTTTTGTTTTTATTTAATACTTTGTAATTTGTTAAAGTATCTTCTATTTTAAGTTTTTTAGTTTTAATTTCTAGTTTAACTTTAGAAACATTATTTTTAGGGATACCCTCACATAATGCAATATAGAATTTAGTAATTTCTTTTTGTTTGAACAGAAAAGATAGTTTTTTTGCATAGTTAAGATTTTTAGCAATTAAAAGAAGTCCTGATGTTTCTTTGTCAAGTCTATGTACTAATCTGTAATGTAAGTTAATATTTTTAATTATGTGATCTATCGATGTTTTAATTTTACTTCCTCCTTGAGTAGCTATTCTTGACCATTTATTTAAAACAATAAAATCATCGTTTTCAAAAATTATTGATCTTTTAAATTCAGATAAAGTTTCTTTAGATATTTTTATATCTTTTTTAAAAATAATCTTATTTTTATAAAGCTTTTCATGGTAATTTAATAATTTAAGTTCGTCATTAGGCTTGATAAGATAGTTTGCTTTAGTAATTGAGTTATTTATTAAAATATTTTTTTTTCTAATATTTTTTTGAATAAATCCTTGTGTAAGAGATGTATATTTTTGTTTAAGATATTTATCTAATCTTTGGTTAAAATTATTTAGAATTTTAATATTCTTAATCAAATTAAAACTTATTTAATAGGGTTCCTAGGTATGCAGATATTATACATATAAAAATAGAAATAAAAATATAAGTAAAAGAAGAGGCATATTTTTTTGAATTGATTAAATCAAGTACTTCATAAGAAAATGCAGAAAAAGTTGTAAAAGATCCTAATAGACCAATAATTAAAAAAAACTTAATAAAATTTTCAGATAGTTTATTTCCAAAACTAGATGTTATAAAATATCCTATCAAAAAAGAACCTATTATATTCACAGAAATAGTTCCATAAATAGTAGATACAAATAAAGTTTTACTAAAATTAGTTAAAAGATATCTTAAAACTGCTCCTAACGCGCCACCAGTGGCGACTAATATTAAGTTAAACAATATTTTTAGGCTGTTGTTTGTTCTTCTACTTCTTCAGTAGATTTTTTTTCAATTACAGGACCACTATCTAGTCCTTTTGCTTTTTCATCTCTATCAATAAATTCGATAACTGCTGTTGGAGCGTTATCTCCGAATCTATTACCTAACTTAATAATTCGAGTATATCCGCCAGCTCTAGCTTTATACCTTTCGGCAAAGACATTAAAAACTTTTTTAGACATTTTTTGATCTTTTAAAATGGAAATGGTCTTTCTTCTTGATTGTAAATCTCCTTTTTTTCCTAAAGTTACAATTTTTTCCACAAACCTTCTAAGCTCCTTTGCTTTAGCTAAAGTTGTTGTTATTTGTTCATGTTTGATAAGTGCATTTGACATATTCATAAACATGGCTTTTCTATGAGAGCTGGTCTTATTGAGTTTTTTATTTTTAATATTATGCTTCATAATAATTATTTATTAAAAGGGTCCTCATATTTCTTGGCTAACTCATCTATATTTTCGGGTGGCCAATCCGGTACTGACATTCCAAGGTTTAATTCCATTTGTTGAAGAACTTCCTTTATTTCGTTTAGGGATTTTCTTCCAAAATTTGGAGTTCTCAACATTTCTGATTCTGATTTTTGTACAAGATCTCCAATATAAATAATATTATCGTTTTTTAAACAATTAGCAGACCTCACGGATAGCTCCAGTTCTTCAACCTTTTTTAGGAGATTAGAATTGAAAGATAAAGCTTCTACATTAGCTTGATCTGGGAGTACTTCAGGTTCATCAAAATTGATAAAGGGTTGTAATTGATCTTGCAAAATTCTTGCAGCAAGGGCAATTGCATCATCAGGTGTAATTGCACCATTGGTTTCAACCTGAAAAACTAATTTATCAAAGTCAGTAACTTGTCCAACTCTGCTATTTTCTACTTTATAAGAAGCTTTAACTACTGGACTAAACATTGCATCTAGTTTTATTTCTCCTATAACTTTATTTTCATCTTCAGCCACTTCAGCAGATACGTAACCTTTGCCAGTTTCAACATTAGCCTCAATTTCAACATCTGCATTAGAATCAAGTGTCATTATCAATTGGTCAGGATTCATGATCTCTGTTTCTGAGTCTGTTTCAAAATTACCTGCTCTAAGCTCACCTGAACCAGATGATTTTAAATACATCTTTTTAAGACCTTGTGAATGAACTTTTACAGCAACTGATTTTAAATTTAATAATATATCCGTTAGATCCTCTTTAACACCAGGTATTGTAGAGAATTCATGGACTACCCCCTTAATTTTGATGGAAGTAATTGCTGCACCTTGTAAAGATGATAATAAAATTCTTCTTATGGAATTACCTAGAGTTAAACCAAAACCTCTTTCTAAAGGCTCTGCAGTAAGTTTACCAATTCTACCATTACTCTCTTCAACATTAACTTCCATTTTTGTAGGTTTTATTAATTCGCTCCAGTTTTTTTGTAACACTTAAATGCTCCTTTATTTAAACTCTTCTTCTTTTTCTTGGTCTACATCCATTATGAGGTATGGGAGTCACATCTTTAATAGATGTAATTACGTAGCCTATAGTCTGTAATGACCTAAGCGCGGACTCTCTTCCTGAACCGGGACCAGAAACTTCAACTTTAAGATTTTTTAAACCATATTCTTTTGCTTTATTGCCAACATCTTCAGCTGCAATTTGTGCAGCATAAGGAGTCGATTTTCTAGATCCTTTAAAACCCTTATGACCTGACGATGACCAAGCTAAGGCATTACCCTTTTCATCAGAAATTGTAATTATTGTATTATTAAATGATGAAACTATGTGAGCAACTCCAGAAGATACTTTTTTTTTGGTTTTTGATTTTTTTTTATCAACCATTTTTATCCTTTTGTAACTTTCTTCTTACCAGCTATTGCAACTGCCTTGCCTTTTCTTGTTCTAGCATTTGTATGTGTTCTTTGTCCCCTTACAGGTAATTTTTTTCTATGTCTAAGACCTCTATAACAACCTAAATCGTTTAATCTTTTGATATCTAGAGAGATTTTTCTTCTTAAATCTCCTTCAACAGAATAATCTTTGTCAATTAAATCTCTAATTTTATTTACTTCTTCTTCATTCAATTCGCTTACACGTTTAGAAATATTTATTGAAGCATCTTTACAAATGTCTAATGCAAATTTTCTCCCTATTCCAAATATGTAAGTAAGTGCTATATTTACTTTTTTATTTGTTGGAATGTTAACACCTGAAATTCTAGCCATATATGAGTCAAATAAAAATGAATGACGGTGAATACATGATATTTGTACAATTAGTCAAGGAAAGATATATTAAATTTTGGCTGTTTTTCATGATTTTTATAAAATTTCTTTAATTTTCTGCGTTATTTGTTCAATTTGTAAAGATCCGTCTATTTCGTAAAAGATTGTTGGTAATTTTTTTTTATAATAATCGGATACTTTCTGAGTTGAATTTAAATATTCTTCATACCTAGTTTGAATAACCTGTATGTTATCATCTTCTCTATTTTCTTCTTGAGATCTTTTCAATATTCTTGATTTTAAAATATTAAAATTTATTTGTATATTAAATATATAATTTATAGAAGTCGAGTTATCAAAAAGAAAATTGTTTAAGAATTCAGATTGATTTAATGTTCTAGGATAACCGTCTAGAATAAAACCTTTATTTTTTTCATTTTTTAACCTTGAAGAAACAATGGAATTTAAAATTTCATCTGAAACAAAATTACCCGAAGACATAATTTTTTTTAATTCAATTGCCAGATTATCATTATCATTTAATTTTTTTCTTAAAATATCTCCAGTTGAAAGATGAGAGATTTGTAAAAAGTCTGAAATAATTTTAGCTTGTGTACCTTTTCCTGCCCCAGGAGGGCCAAAAAAAATTATATTTTTCAATTTATCTTCTGCCTTTTAACTTTGTTTTTTTAAGCAAACCTTCATATTGATGCTGAAACAAATGTGACTGTACCTGTGTTATGAAATCGATCATTACGACAACAACAATTAGAAGCGCAGTTCCTCCAAGATAAAATGGTATTGAAGTTCTGGATAAAAGAAATTCAGGAAGTAGAGCAACAAAAGTCAGATAAATAGTTCCTATTGTTGTTAATCTTACTAGAACAAATTCAATATATTTAGCTGTGTTTTCACCAGGTCTTATTCCAGGAATAAATCCACCATATTTCCTTAGATTTTCGGCTTGTTCATCTGGATTAAATACTATGGATGTGTAAAAAAATCCAAAGAAGATTATCATAGCAGCGTATAATGCAAGATACAAAGGTTGACCCCTTCCTAAGTAACTAGAAATTAGAATAAATATATCACTCGATGAACCTGCGCCAAAACCAGACATTGTATTTGGTAAAAGTAAAATCGATGAAGCAAAAATAACAGGAATTACACCAGCAGTATTAATTTTTAATGGTAAATGAGAACTTTGGCCACCATATATTTTATTTCCAACTTGTCTTTTGGGATATTGAACGGGCAATCTTCTCTGACCTTTTTCAACAAAAACAATAAATATAATTAATAATAATATAAGTATTAAAATTCCTAAAATAAAAGCAATACTCAACTCGCCTGTCCTTCCTAATTGAAGAGTACTTACAAAAGCACTTGGTAAATTAGCAATAATTCCAGCAGTAATAATAAGAGAAATGCCATTTCCAACTCCTCTTGAAGAAATTTGTTCACCGAGCCACATTAAAAATATTGTACCACCAACTAGAGTTATGACAGTAGTAAGTCTGAAAAAAAGACCTGGGTCAAAAACAATATTACCATAAGTTGTTTGCATAGACTCTAACCCTATTGCTACTCCATAACCCTGTATAGCGGCTATAAGTACTGTAAAATATCTTGTATATTGCAGTAATTGTCTTCTTCCTTTTGATCCTTGTTCTTTAAGTGACTTAAGGTAAGGAATTGCTGACTGCATTAAAGTCATTATGATTGATGACGAAATGTAAGGCATCACACCAAGAGCAAAAATTCCCATCCTACCTAATGCTCCTCCAGAAAATGTATCAAAAATACCAAGAATACCTGACGATTGTTGTTCGAAAAATTGTTGTAGTGCAAGTGGATTAATTCCAGGGATTGGTAAAAAGGTTCCAAGTCTAAAAACAATTAATGCACCTAAAGTAAATAAAAGTCTTTGTCTAAGCTCAGTTGCCTTACCTAAAGCTCCAAAGTTTAGGTTATTTGCTAATCTGTCTGCAGCTGTTGCCATTTATTTCTTAATTAATTTAACTGTTCCACCTAATTTTTCTACCACTTCTACTGCTTTTTTTGAAGCATACGAAATTTCTAAATTAGCTTTAATTTCAAGGTTACCAACATTAAGAAGCTTTAAACTTCCCTTTGATTTTTTGAATATTTTTTTCTCAAATAAAACTTCTTCACTTATTTCTTGAGGATTAAGTTTATATTTTTTTAAAATATTATTTATCATTGTGAAATTGATATTTTGTGTCTTTGTTTTAAAATAATTTTTAAATCCTCTCTTTGGTAATCTTCTATATATTGGCATTTGACCACCTTCAAATCCATTAATAGATACACCAGATCTAGATTTTTGACCCTTAACACCTCTACCAGAAGTTTTACCCAAACCAGACCCTGAACCTCTTCCTCTTCTTTTACTTTTTTTGTTTGATGTTAAAGTAGACTTTAGTTCATTAATTTTCATTTTAATTACTCTTATTTATTATTATTAATTTGATTAATTTTTTTTGATCTTTTAGCAGCAACAGATTTTGGAGACTCAGACATTTTAAATGCATTTAAAGTTGCCTTTAGCATATTATGCGGATTTGATGTACCAGTTGATTTTGCAACTACATCTTTTATACCTAGAGATTCAAATAAAGCTCTCATTGGCCCACCAGCTATAATTCCAGTACCAGGTGAGGCAGTTCTAAGTATTACTTTTCCTGCTCCAAAACGACCAACAGTATCATGATGTATTGTTCTATTTTCTTTTAAATGAACTCTTACCATTTTACTTTTTGCATTTTCTGTAGCTTTTCTTACTGCTTCAGGTACTTCTTTAGCTTTACCTGTACCTATCCCAACTCTACCTTTATTATCACCAACAATCATTATTGCAGCAAAACCAAACCTTCTACCACCTTTAACAACTTTAGCTACTCTATTAATTGTAACTAAATGTTCACTAAAATCATTTTTATCGTTCTCAAACATATATACCTCTAAAAATTTAAACCTTCTACTCTCGCAGCTTCAGCAATTATTTTTATAAGACCGTGATACTTATATTTACCTCTATCAAATGCAACCTTATCAATACCTTTAGAAATTATTTTTTTTGCAATACTTTTACCAATAAGTTCTGCGGTTTCTTTTCTAGAAAGATTTTTTTCTTTTATTGATTTCTCAACAGATGAAGAACTAGCTAAAGTAAGTCCTTTTGTGTCATCAATTAATTGTGCATACAGATGACTATTTGATCTGAAAACTGTCAATCTATTTCTTTTTGAAACTTTTTTCGTTTTGTATCTTACTCTTTGTTTTCTATTTTTCATTTTTATTTCTTTTTTCCTTCTTTTCTAAAAATATACTCATCTAAATACTTTATACCTTTACCTTTAAATGGAACTGGTTTTCTGTACGATCTAATCTTCGCAGCTGCAGCACCCAATTTTTCTTTATTAATACTAGTGAGTTTAATCAAATTTTGTTTAGGGCATTCAATTTTAACATCATTTGGAATATCAAAATTAATATCATGGCTATAACCAAGTTCGAGTTTAAGTTTAGATCCAGCAACACTAGCACGATAACCAGTTCCATTTAATTCTAGGGTCTTTGTAAAACCACTAGAAACACCATGTATTATATTTGCAATTATTGCTCTAGTTGTTCCCCAATTAGGATCATTTGTCATTTCTTTTAATGGCAAGACTTTGACTTCGTCTTCTTCTATATTAATAGTAAAGTTTGAATTTACTAAAGTTTCCATTTGTCCTAATTTACCTTTAGCTGAAAAAACACCATCTTTAAAAGTACATTCTATTTCTTTAGAAATTTTTATTGGATTTTTAGCAATTCTTGACATTAAAAAACCTCACATAAAATTTCACCACCAACATTGTTTTTCTTTGCTTGATGATCTGACATTACCCCTTTAGGAGTAGATAAAATAGATATACCTAAACCTCCATAAGGTTTATTTAAATCGCTTATCTTAGAATATTTTCTAATACCAGGTTTGGAAATTCTTTTTATTTTTTTTATAACAGGACTACCATTAAAATATTTTAAATCTATCTTTATTGAATTAATTCCTTTTCTTTCCTCAATATCTTTGAAGTCTCTAATATAACCTTCATCTTTTAAAACACTTAAAACATTAACATTTAATTTAGATTTAAGACATAGAGTTGATACTTTGTTAGCCTGATGAGCGTTCTTGATTCTTGCTAACATATCAGAAAGTGAGTCATTAAAAGCCATATTATTCTCCTACCAACTTGATTTTACAACTCCTGGTAAATCACCAGTCATTGAAAGTTCTCTTAATTTAATTCTAGATAATCCAAATTTTCGATAATTTCCTCTTGGTCTTCCAGTTATTTCACATCTATTTCTGTGTCTTATGGAAGAGCCATTTCTAGGTAAATCATTTAATTTATTTTGGAGACTAATTCTTTCTTCTAAAGAAATATTTTTATCTTTAATTTTAGATTTCAAAAGCTCTCTTTTAGATTTGAATTTTTTAATTAATTTTTTTCTAAATAAATTTTTCTGAATAGAACTTAGTTTTGCCATTTTACTCCTTAACTAGTCTGATTTTCTTTAAAGGGCATATTAAAACTTTTTAACAATTCCAATGCCTCTGTATTATTTTTTGCGGAGGTACAAATAGTAACATCCATACCTCTAATTTTCTCAACTTTGTCAAAATTTATTTCTGGGAATATTACATGCTCTTTAATACCTATTGAGAAATTACCTTTTCCATCAAAGCTTTTACTGTTGAGGCCTCTAAAGTCTCTAATTCTAGGAATAGCTATATTTACCAATCTATCTAAAAATTCATACATTATTTTATTTCTCAAAGTTACTTTGACTCCAAGTGGCATGCCTTCTCTTATTTTAAAACCTGAGATAGCTTTTCTAGACTTTGTTTTGACAGCTTTTTGACCAGCAATTAGAGTTAAATCTTCTTGAGCTTTATCTATCAGTTTTGAGTCTTCCTTACCATCACCTATCCCCATGTTTAAAATTATTTTATTAATTTTTGGTACTTCAAACATATTTTTAAAACCTAACTTTGATTTTAAATCTTGTTTGATTTGATTATTATATTGTTCTAAAAGTCTACTCATTTAATTTCAATTCCTGAAGATTTATTAATTCTAATTTTTTTATCATTATCTAATCTATAACCAATTTTGACACCTTTTTTTAAATTAGCATCATAAAATGCTAAGTTTGAAATATGCATAGGCATTTCTTTTTCAATTATTCCACCGGGTTGATTGTTGTCTGGTTTTTGGTTTTTTTTGACTTTATTAATTTCAGATACAATTGCTTTCATTTGCTTTGGCAACATTTTGACTATTTTACCTGTTTTACCTTTATCTTTACCTGTTAAAACAATCACCTCATCTCCTTTTCGAAGTTTAAATTTAACACTCATTAAATTACCTCCGGAGCAAGACTGATTATTTTCATAAATTTTTTTGTTCTCAATTCTCTAGTTACTGGTCCAAAAATTCTAGTTGCAATTGGTTCCTCTTGTTTATCTAAGAGAACAGCAGCATTTTTATCAAATCTGATTGCAGTACCGTCAGATCTTTTAAAATCTTTTGAGGTTCTAACTATTACAGCTTTAAAAACCTCTCCTTTTTTTACTTTTGCTCTTGGTAATGCATCCTTAATTGAAACTACAATAATGTCACCTATTGATGCAGATCTTCTTTTTGATCCACCTAAAACTTTTATACATTGAATTTTTCTAGCACCTGAATTATCAGCTACAAAAAGATTAGATTGCATTTGTATCATGAATTTTCTCCAGGATTAGAAAGAACTTTCCATTTTTTTAGTTTAGATATGGGTCTGGTTTCAATAATTGAGACTGTGTCACCTATATTATACTGATTATTTTCATCATGAGCATGATATTTTTTTGTTTGTCTAATAATTTTTTTATAAAGTTTGTGCTTAATTCTTCTAGTTACACTTACAGTAATCGTTTTGTTTGAGTTAGAAGAAGATACGACACCTGACAAAATTCTTTTAGGCATTTTTGTCTCCATTAATTGTTTTTTGTTTAGATATTAACCTAGCAATTTGCTTTTTAAGATCTTTTATTTTAGATGTTTTTTCGAGTTGACCTGAAGATTTTTGAAAATTTAAATTTAAAAGATTTTTCTTTAAATTTATAATTTCATCTTTCAGTTTATTCTCATTAATAACTGTTTTTTTACTCATTATATATTTCTTTCAACAAATTTGCATTTTATAGGAAGCTTAGCAGCAGCTAGAGACATAGCTCTTCTTGCATCATTAATGCTTACTCCATCAACTTCAAACATTATTCTTCCTGGTTTTACTCTACAAGCCCAATATTCAATTGAACCTTTTCCCTTACCCATTCTTACTTCAGCTGGTTTTTTCGAAACTGGAACATCGGGAAAGATTCTAATCCACATCCTACCAGCTCTTTTTAAATATCTAGTTATTGCTTTCCTTGCTGCTTCAATTTGCCTAGAAGTCACTCTTTCAGGCTCCAGAGCTTTTAACCCAAAACTACCGTAGTTTAGTGCATAATTACCTTTAGAATTGCCATGTATTCTTCCTTTAAATTGTTTTCTGAATTTAGTCTTTTTAGGAGACAACATGTTCATTATCTAACACTCCCTTGTTCTATCTGTTTTTTTTCACTCGCGTATGGATCTTTAGAGAGTATTTCACCTTTATTTATCCAAACTTTAATTCCACAAATACCATAAGTTGTTTCTGCTTCAGCAGTGGAATAATCAATATCGCCTCTTAATGTATGCAAAGGTACACTGCCTTCATGATATTTTTCAGTTCTAGCTATTTCTGCTCCTCCTAATCTTCCACTACAAACAACTTTAACACCTTTTGCTCCTAATCTTATTGCTGATTGAACAGCTTTTTTCATTGCTCTTCTAAAAGAAATACGTTTCTCAAGTTGGGATGCAATGTTTTCAGCCACTAATTTTGCTTCGACTTCAGGTTTTCTTACTTCTTTTATATCCAAAAAAACCTCAAGATTTGACAACTTTGAAAGATCTTTTTTTAATGTTTCAATATCAGCCCCCTTTTTACCAATAATGATTCCAGGTCTTGAACTATATATTGATAGTCTTAATTTTTTAGCTGCTCTTTCAATATTAATTTTAGAGATACTTGCATTTTTAAGTTTTTTTTCAACATAACTTTTTATTTTTAAGTCTTGATGAAGCAACTTTGTGTATTCTTTTTTTGAAAACCATCTAGATGACCAGGTTTTGTTTATACCAAGTCTGATGCCATGTGGATTTACTTTTTGTCCCATTATTTTTTTTCCTTTTTTAATTCTGATCTTTCTTCAACTACAATAGTAACTTTACTAAAAGGTTTAATAATCGAGGCTGCTCTTCCTTTAGCTCGAGGTCTCCATCTTTTCATTCTTAAACTTTTTCCAACGAAAGCTTTTTTTACAAAAAGTTTATCAATATCTAATTGTTTATTATTTTCAGCATTAGCTATAGCTGCGTTTAAAACTTTTAATATTGTTCTGGATACTCTTTTCGAAGAAAACTTTAATTGATTAATTGCTGAACTGACCTTCATATCCACAATACTGTTAACTATTAAGGAAAGTTTAGTTGGGCTTATTCTTATCATATTGTCCTTAGCAATTGCTTCAAGATTCTGATTCATTTCTGCTCCGCTTTTTTGTCAGCAGCTGTGTGTCCTTTAAATGTTCTGGTTGGAGAGAATTCACCTAATTTATGACCAACCATTTGTTCATTTATTGTTACTGGTACAAATTTTTGACCGTTATAAACACCAAAAGTTAATCCTACGAACTCAGGCATAATTGTAGATCTTCTAGACCAAGTTTTTAAAACTTCTTTTCTACCAGACTGAGATAGCTTTTCTGCTTTCTTCATTAAAGTTATGTCGACAAATGGTCCTTTCCAAACTGATCTTGTCATTATTTTTTCTTCCTTTTGATTATAAATATGTTTGTCTTTTTATTACGTCTTGTTTTTTTTCCTTTTGTTGAAACACCCCAAGGAGTTACTGGATCACGTCCACCTGAAGTTCTACCCTCTCCACCTCCATGAGGGTGATCGACAGGGTTCATAACAACACCTCTCACTTTAGGTCTAAAACCTAAATATCTTTTTCTTCCAGCTTTACCAAGTTTAATATTTTTTTGGTCTGGGTTTGAAACTTCTCCTATTGTAGCTTTACAGTTTTTGTTAACATGTCTAATTTCTCCAGATACAAGCTTAATTTGAACATAAGGTTCTTCTTTAGAAACAATTTGAGCAGATGATCCTGCAGATCTGATTAATTGTCCTCCTGCTCCAGGTTTAAGCTCAATATTGTGAATGCTTGTTCCAACTGGTATATTATTAATAGGCAAGCAGTTGCCATTCTTAATTGCAACGTTGTCTCCAGATATAATTTTCTCACCAACTTTAATGTTTTTAGGTGAAATAATGTATTTATGATCTCCATCATCATACTTTACTAAAGAGATAAATGCTGATCTATTTGGATCATATTCATTTCTAATAACCTCTGCAGAGATATCAGTTTTAGAACGTTTAAAGTCGATTAACCTATATTTTCTCTTGGCCCCACCACCCATTCTTCTTGATGTGATCCTTCCTTGGTTATTTCTACCACCAGTAGAATTTAATTTTTTTGTTAATGTCTTATGAGGTTTTTCTTTAGATAACTCTTTCTTAGATACTAAAACAGTACCTCTTAATCCAGGAGTAATGGGTTTAAACTTAATTAACATTATTTAATCTCCAATGATGAGTCAATTGTGTTACCTTCTGCGAGTGTTACAATAGCTCTTTTAGTATCTTTTCTAAAACCGTACTGACCTTTAAAAGTTTTACCCTTCCCTCTTAAAATTGAGGTGTTAACTTTGTTAACTTTAACTTTAAAAATCATTTCGATCGCATTTTTAATTTCAAGTGAGTTGGAATTTTTTGAAACAATAAAAGAATATTGATTAAATTGCTGTAAGTTTGTTGATTTTTCAGTTGTAACTGGTTTCTTTATAATATCATATGCTTTGTATAGTGAAATTTTAGAGTTTTTTTTCATTACGATAACCTCTTTGTAATTTCACTTACTGATTTTTGCTCAATAAATATTTTATCAAATGTGATTAGATCTTTAACATTAATACCTTTTTGATTTAATATTGAAATTTTTGGTATGTTTGAGGATGCTAGTTTGAAATTTTTGTCTAATCCATTTTCTGAATGGATAAATAGGGCAGATCTATAATTAAATAATTTTAAATCTGAATATAAATCTTTGGTTTTAAAACTTTTAATTTCAAAAGAGTCAATAATTATGATTTTATCCTCAGAAACTTTAACTGATAGAGCAGATTTTAAGGCTAATTTTTTTTCTTTTTTATTTAAAGAAAATGAATAATCTCTATTTGATGGACCCATAGAAACAGCACCTCCTCGAAAATTTGGTGGTTTACTACTTCCTTGTCTCGCATTACCAGTACCTTTTTGTGAAAAAGGTTTCTTACTTCTACCACTAACTTCAGATCTTGATTTGGTTTTATGGGATCCTTGTCTAGATTTAGCATTTTGATATCTGATATATTGATGGATTAAGTCTGGAAATTTTTTAATACCAAATATTTTAGTATCCAGGTCTATATCCCCGACACTCTTATTTTTTAAATTTAGGATTGATTTTTTCATTTATGATTTTTTTACTGAGTCTTTTAAATAAATAATTGAGTTTTTTTTCCCTGGGATAGAACCCTTTACAATTAAAAGATTATTATTGTTATCAATTTCAACTATTTTTAAATTTTGTTTTGTTACTCTTCTATTCCCCATTCTTCCAGCCATTTTTTTACCTTTAAAAACTCTTCCAGGATCTTGATTTTGTCCAGTAGATCCATGAGATCTATGAGAAATTGATACTCCATGAGATGCTCTTAATCCTCCAAAATTATGCCTTTTCATAACACCTGCGAAGCCTTTACCAATTGATATACTGCTAGCATCAATAAATTGATTAACTTTAAAATGATTAGCATTAAGTTTCGTTCCAACTTCTAAAATATTCTCATCATCTACTTTAAACTCTTTCAAAATTTTCTTAGGGTTCAGTTTTATAGACGAAAAAATTTTTCTTTGTGGTTTTTTTATATTTGAAATATCTTTATTTGTTTCGATAGAAGCAAGTTGAACAGCATTATATCCATCTTTATCGATAGTTTTGGTATTGGTTACTACACATTCATCGATTTTTAAAATGGTTACATGCGTGTTAACACCATTTTCAAAGTAGTAAGATGTGTTACCAATTTTAGTTGCTATTAAACCAGTTCTTAACATATTAAATCTTAATATCTACTTCTACTCCAGCAGATAAATCGAGCTTCATTAAAGCATCGACTGTCTGAGGTGTAGGATCAATTATATCTAGTAGACGATTATGAGTTCTAATTTCTAATTGGTCTCTACTTTTTTTATCAATATGAGGTGATTTATTTACAGTAAATCTCTCGAAACGAGTAGGTAAAGGAATCGGTCCTTTTACTTTGGCACCTGTTCTTTTAGCAGTATTAATAATATCTTGAGTACTATTATCTAGTAAAGAGTTATCATATCCCCTTAACCTAATTCTTATATTTTGATTATCCATTATGCAAGCTTAGCCTTTACTTCTTCGGCCACATTTGATGGCACTTCTTCATAGTGATCAAATTGCATTGTGTAGTTAGCTCTACCTTGGGAGAGAGATCTAAGGTTATTTACATATCCAAACATATTAGCAAGTGGAACCATAGCATCAACTACATTGGCATTTCCTCTTGTAGACATTTCTTGTACTTGTCCTCTTCTACTATTTAAATCACCTATAACATCACCCATGTATTCCTCAGGAGTTACCACCTCGACCTTCATCATAGGCTCTAGTAATACCGGTTGAGCCTTTGCTATACCTTCTCTAAATGCTGCTCTTGCAGCAATCTCAAATGCTAGTACACTTGAGTCAACATCATGATATGCTCCGTCATATAGTGTAGCTTTAAAGTCAATGCATGGAAAACCTGCAATTACTCCTGTTTGTTGTTGAGCTATTAGCCCTTTTTCTACACCAGGAATATGTTCTGTTGGAATGTTTCCACCCTTTATTTGGTTTATAAATTGATATCCACTTCCAGCTTCTCCAGGTTCAAATTTAATTTTAACTCTTGCAAACTGTCCAGCGCCACCGGATTGCTTTTTATGAGTGTAATCGACATCAAAAGAATTTGAAATTGTTTCTCGATAAGCAACTTGTGGAGCACCAACATTAGCTTCAACCTTGAATTCTCTTTTCATTCTATCAACAAGTATTTCAAGATGAAGTTCTCCCATACCTTTGATAATTGTTTGTCCACTTTCATGATCAGTAGTTACTCTAAAACTTGGATCTTCTTGAGCAAGCCTTCCAAGAGCTTGTCCCATTTTTTCATGATCAACTTTTGTTTTGGGTTCAACGGCTACTTCAATAACTGGGTCAGGAAAATCCATTTTTTCCAAAACAATTGGTTTATCTTGGGAGCAAAGTGTTTCGCCAGTGGTAACGTCTTTTAAACCTACCAGAGCAACGATATCACCAGCATTCGCTGTTTTTATTTCTTCTCTATTGTTTGCATGCATCAATAACATTCGACCAATATTTTCTTTTTTACCAGAATTTGAATTTAAAACTGAATCTTTAGTATTTATTGAACCAGAGTATATTCTAGCAAATGTTAAGCTTCCAACAAAAGGATCGGTCATTATCTTAAATGCAAGGGCACTGAAGGGTTCATTATCCTCACAGTTTCTTGTTAACTCAATATTATCGTCTTTTATATCTACGCCTTTGACGCTAGCTACATCTGTAGGTGAGGGCATATAATCTATAACTGCATCCAAAAGTGGTTGCACGCCCTTATTTTTAAATGCAGATCCAGTTAATACTGGAACAAAAGAACCATTTATTGTTCCCTTTCTTATACATGATTTTAACTCTTCAATAGTTGGCTCTTTACCATCCAAATACTTTTCCATAACTGAATCATCTTCTTCAATTGCTTTTTCAATTAATTTTTCTCTGTATTCTGCTGATTGATCTTTTAGTTCATCTGGAATATCTACAATATCAAATTTTGCTCCAAGACTTTCATCTTGCCAAATAATTGCCTGATTTGATACTAAATCAACAACTCCCTTTAAATTACTTTCTATTCCAATGGGTAGCTGTGTAACAAGAGGATATGATCCTAGTCTTTCTGAAATCATATCAACACACATAAAAAAGTTAGCCCCAGTTCTATCTAGTTTGTTAACAAAACACATTCGGGGAACTTTATATTTATCTGCTTGTCTCCAGACTGTTTCAGATTGTGGTTCAACACCGGCAACACCATCAAAAACTGCAACGGCACCATCTAAGACCTTCAATGATCTTTCGACTTCAATTGTAAAATCTACGTGTCCAGGTGTGTCAATTATATTTATTCTGTGATCTTTCCAAAAGCATGTAGTGGCAGCAGATGTTATTGTGATACCTCGTTCTTGTTCTTGCTCCATCCAGTCCATTGTTGCAGCACCATCGTGAACTTCACCAATTTTGTGAGATTTTCCTGTGTAGTATAAAATTCTTTCAGTAGTGGTAGTTTTTCCAGCATCTATATGGGCCATGATTCCTATATTTCTGTATTTAGACAATGGGTGAGATCTAGACATTATAAATTACCATCTAAAGTGAGAAAACGCTCTATTAGCATCAGCCATTTTATGAGTTTCTTCTCTTTTTTTAACTGCATTACCCTTATTATTAAAGGCATCAATTATTTCATTAGCAATTCTTTCCCTCATGGTTTTCTCATTTCTTTTAACAGCAGAGTCAACTATCCATTTCATTGCTAAAGTTTGAGCTCTTTTAGGTCTTACTTCCATTGGAACTTGATAAGTTGCACCTCCAACTCGTCTCGATCTGACTTCTAATGATGGTTTAACATTATTTAATGCTTCATGAAAAAAATCAATTGGTGTCTTATCAGTTTTATTAGAAACAATATCAAAAGCGCCATAGACAATTTTTTCAGAGGTAGATTTTTTACCATCAAGCATAATTCTGTTCATAAATTTTGCTAAGACCAAATCTTTATATTTATGATCAGGTAAAATTGTTCGTTTTTCTGCTGCTCTTCTTCTAGACATATTTACTTTGGACGTTTCGCCCCATATAAAGATCTTCTTTGTTTTCTAGATGACACACCCTGTGTATCTAGAGTACCTCTCAAAATATGATATCGAACCCCAGGTAAATCTTTAACTCTACCACCTCTAATTAAAACCACTGAGTGTTCTTGTAAATTATGACCTTCACCAGGAATATAAGCTGAAACCTCTTGACCATTAGTTAATTTAACTCTTGCTACTTTTCTAAGTGCTGAATTTGGTTTCTTTGGGGTGGTTGTATAAACCCTTGTACATACACCTCTTTTTTGAGGACTTTTATCTAACGCAGGAACTTTATTTCTTTTTTTTACGTTAGATCTACCTTTTCTAACAAGTTGGTTAATAGTTGGCATATTATCCTTTAGTTAAGTGTTTGGAAACTAATCCACGACCTTTAACAAATCGTAGGGGTCTTTATTAATTGATTGCAATAAAGTCAAGCAGTTATCCTAAAAAAAGTCTAATTTTCTGGATTTTCAGTCTGATTTTTATTAATTATTTCTTTATCTCTTTCAAATGCTATATTTTCGTAGTCAGTAGTCATTTTTCCGGTACCAGCTGGTATTAATCTACCTACAATAACATTTTCTTTAAGACCATTAAGACTATCAATCTTACCTAATGTAGCTGCATCAGTTAAAACTTTAGTAGTTTCCTGAAAAGAAGCTGCTGAAATAAATGAATTAGTCTGAAGGCTAGCTTTAGTTATACCTAGTAAAACTGGTTCAAAAGTAACCTCTTTTTTTCCTTGTTCAACTAAAATTTTATTTAACTTTAAAACATCTCTTCTTTGAATCTGTTCACCTACAATCAGATTAGAGTCGCCAGATTCTTTTATCAATACTTTTTGTAGCATTTGCCTTGCAATTGTTTCTATATGCTTATCATTAATATAAACCCCTTGTAGCTTATAAACTGATTGAACTTCTCTAACTAAATATCTTGCAAGTTCTTCGACTCCTAAAATTCTTAATATGTCATGAGGTACCGGAGTGCCTTCAACTAAAATATCACCTCTCTTCACAAAGTCATCTTCTTGGACATTTAAGTATTTTGATCTTGGAATCAAAAGTTCTACAGAGTCTTTTTCATCTAAAGATGTAATTATGACTCTTCTTTTATTTTTGTAATCTTTACCAAAAGAAATCTTACCATCAATTTCGCACATAATTGCAGGGTCCTTAGGCTTTCTAGCCTCAAATAATTCTGCGACTCTAGGAAGACCTCCTGTTATATCTTTCGTTTTTGATGACTCCTTAGGAATTCTAGCAATAACTTGCCCAGCTGTCACCTCCTGTCCATCTTCTACACTTAATATTGAATCAATTGACATAGGATAATTTGAAAAACTTAAATTTTCCTCATCAGATAAAGTTTCCGAGATATTTATTGCAGGTTTAAAATTTTTACTTTTTTGATTTTGACTCCAATCAATAACAATTTTACTTGATATTCCTGTAGTTTCGTCAATTGACTCTCTAAATGATATGCCTTGTTTTAAGTCAATGTATTTAACATATCCATTTTTTTCGGCAATAATAGGCAGAGTATAAGGATCCCACTCTGCAAGTAATTTATTAATTTCTACTTCTTCACCATCACTTACAACTATTTTAGATCCAAAAGGAATATTTGAAGAAAATTTATCACCCTCATCATCAAATATTTTGATTTTACCATTTCTACTTAAAACTATTTTGTTTTTAAATCGATCTTCAATTATTTTTATATTTTCTAGTTTTACTTTTCCTGAAACTGGTGAAATAGCAGTAGATTGTTCAACGGAAGAACTCGCTGCGCCTCCGATATGAAATGTTCTCATTGTAAGTTGAGTTCCTGGTTCTCCAATTGATTGAGCAGCTATTATACCGACTGCCTCACCTATATTTACAGCAGTACCTCTTGCAAGATCTCTTCCATAGCATTTTGAACAAATCCCATCTTCAGTTTCACAAGTTAAGACAGATCTTATTTTTAAAGATCTAATTCCTAGATTAGCAATTGAATCCAAATGTTGTTCTGAAATAATTTCTCCAGCATTTACTATACATTTATCATTTTCATCAAATATATCTTCTACAGGAGTTCTTCCAAGAATTCTCTCTGTTAGAGGTGAAGTTATATTTCCAGATTCTACAATTTCCTCAACTATAACTCCATTCTTTGTATTACAATTATCTTCACGTATTACTGCATCTTGAGCTACATCAACAAGTCTTCTTGTAAGATAACCACTACTTGCTGTTTTTAGAGCTGTGTCAGCAAGTCCTTTTCTTGCGCCATGAGTTGAAGTAAAATATTCTAAAACTGATAAACCTTCCTTAAAATTTGATTTTATTGGGTTTTCAATAATTTCTCCAGAAGGTTTAGCCATTAACCCTCTCATTCCAGACAATTGTTTTAATTGAGCAGCAGATCCTCTCGCTCCAGAGTGAGCCATCATATAGACTGAATTAATAGGCTGATCATCTGGTGGATTTGAAATAACATCAAGCATTTTATCAGCTACTTTGTTTGTACATTCAGACCAAGCATCAACTACTTTGTTGTACTTCTCGCCTTGAGTGATTAAACCATCTTGGTATTGGTTTTCATACTCTTTTACTTTTAATTGGGTTTCATTAAGAAGAATATCTTTTTCAGATGGAATTATGAGATCATCTTTTCCAAATGATATACCTGCAATAGCTGCATATTTAAAACCTATTTGCATAATATGATCAGCAAACAATACAGTCTCTTTTTGACCACAAAATCTGTAGACAGCATCAATAATGTTACTAACTTCTTTTTTCGTAAGGACTTTATTAATCATTTCAAAATTAATATTTTCATTCTTAGGTAAAATATTACCTAATATCATTCTACCTGGAGTAGTTTCAACAGTTTGAATTTCACTATTATAATTTTCAATTCTTGCTCGTATTCTTGAATGCAAACTAATGTCTCCATTTTCAAGAGCTTTTTCTATCTCGTTTAAATCTACAAAGAACCTGTTTTGACCTATTTGATTTTCTCTAACAATTGATAAATAATAAATGCCAAGAACGATATCTTGAGAAGGTACAATGATAGGCTTACCACTGGAAGGAGACAATATATTATTAGTACTCATCATTAATACTCTAGCTTCAAGTTGTGCCTCCAAACTAAGAGGAACGTGAACAGCCATTTGATCGCCATCAAAATCAGCATTGAAAGCAGTGCAAACTAATGGATGAAGCTGAATTGATTTACCTTCAATAAGTGTAGGTTCAAAAGCTTGTATTCCTAATCTATGTAATGTAGGTGCTCTGTTTAATAGAACAGGATGTTCTCTTATTACTTCTTCTAATATATCCCAAACACGAGGATCCTCTTTTTCTACAAGTTTTTTTGCCGCTTTTATGGTATTTGCCCAACCGTAAATATCAAGTTTGTGAAAAATAAATGGTTTGAAAAGTTCAAGAGCCATTTTTTTTGGAATACCACATTGGTGCAGTTTTAAATTTGGACCAACAACAATTACGGATCGTCCTGAATAATCAACTCTTTTACCAAGAAGATTTTGTCTAAACCTTCCTTGTTTACCTTTTAACATATCAGATAAAGACTTAAGTGGTCTTTTGTTTGTAGATGTTATAACCCTTCCTCTTCTACCGTTATCGAAAAGAGCGTCAACAGACTCTTGAAGCATTCTTTTTTCATTTCTTATAATTATGTCTGGTGCTCTTAAGTCAATTAATCTTTTTAATCTATTATTCCTATTTATAACTCTTCTATATAGATCATTCAAATCACTAGTTGCAAATCTTCCTCCATCAAGTGGCACAAGTGGTCTTAATTCAGGAGGTATAACAGGGAGAACTCTCATTATCATCCATTCAGGCTTATTTTTTGATAAAATAAATGATTCTATGAGTTTTAATCTTTTTGTTATTTTAGTTTTTTTAAGTTCAGATTTTGTTTCATTTAAATCTATTTTTAGCTGATTATAATCACTTTCCAAATCAATGCTTAAAAGCATTTGTTCAATTGCTTCAGCTCCAATTGCTGCACTAAAAGAATCTTCACCGTATTCATCTTGATATTCAATATATTGTTCCTCAGATATAATTTCACCTTTTTTAAGATCAGTCAATCCTGGCTCAACAACGATGAACTGTTCAAAATAAAGAACCTTTTCTAAATTTTTGATAGTCATATCTAGAAGAGTTGCAATTCTACTAGGTAGAGATTTCATAAACCAAATATGAGATACTGGTGCAGCCAATTCTATGTGACCCATTCTATCTCTTCTTACTTTTGAAAGTGTTACTTCTACTCCACACTTCTCACATATTATTCCTCTAAACTTCATTCTTTTGTATTTACCGCACAGACATTCGTAATCTTTCACAGGACCAAAAATTCTAGAACAAAATAGACCGTCCTTCTCTGGTTTAAACGTTCGATAATTAATTGTTTCTGGTTTTTTAATTTCCCCAAATGACCAGGATCTAATATCCTCAGGACTAGCTATTGATATCTTGAGACTATTAAAATTTTGTACACCCTGGTTTTGATTAAAAATGTTTGTAAGTTCTTTATTCATTTGATCCTATTAAGTTTGTTAAGTTGTTTTCTTTTATATTGTCTTTGAAGTCCAGATTTAAACCAAGAGATCTTAATTCTTTGACCATTACATTAAAAGACTCAGGAGTTCCGGATTCAAAGTTATTATCACCTTTAACAATTGATTCGTAAACTTTAGTTCTACCTGCAACATCATCTGATTTAATTGTCAAAATTTCTTGAAGTGTATACGCTGCACCATAAGCTTCTAATGCCCATACTTCCATTTCACCAAATCTTTGTCCTCCAAACTGAGCCTTACCACCAAGTGGTTGTTGAGTAACTAAACTGTAAGGACCAAT
This sequence comes from uncultured Alphaproteobacteria bacterium, assembly GCA_902541215.1. GTDB lineage: Bacteria > Pseudomonadota > Alphaproteobacteria > HIMB59 > CACPNW01. The sequence goes on from CACBPV010000003.1 coordinate 27,753, forward strand.
TGATCTAGCATGAATTTTTTCATCAACTAGATGATGCAATTTCAGCATATACATGTAACCAACTGTTACTGGTCTTTCAAATTTTTTACCTGTAACTCCATCATATAAAATTTCTTGTCCCGTATTAGACACTCCGGATTTAGACAATAAATTTGTAATATCTTTTTCTTTTGCGCCATCAAAAACAGGCGTAGCAAATGGAATTCCATCTTTTAAGTTATTAGCCAGTTCAATAATTTCATCATCATTCATGTTTTTTATAATTTTTTGATGATTTTCTAAATCGTAGATTTCAATTAATTTATTCCTTAAGTTATTTGTCTGACCTTCTGATTGAATATTTTTAATCATTGCATTAACTTGTCTACCTAAAGAAGCAGATGCCCAACCTAAATGGGTTTCCAAAATCTGACCAATATTCATTCTACTCGGAACTCCAAGTGGATTCAAAACAATATCAACAGGGGTTCCATCTTCAAGATAGGGCATATCTTCGACAGGGCATATTTTTGATATAACACCCTTATTTCCATGTCTTCCAGCCATTTTATCACCCGGTTGAAGTTTACGTTTAACTGATATGAAAACTTTAATTAACTTAAGAACTCCTGGCAACAATTCATCTCCACTCTGTATTTTATCAATTTTGTTTTCAAATTTTTGATTAATATTACCTAGTTGATTTTCATAATTTTTAACTAGAGCTTCTATTTGATCATTTTTTTTGTCATCAGAAATATTTATCTTGAGTAGATCATTCAAACTCAAGTTTTCTAAATCTTCATATTTTATTACAGTGTTCTTGGAAAATGCCTCTATTCCAGAAACAAATGTCTGATTGTTAAGGAGTTCTCTTAAATGGTTACCAAAACTTTTTTCAAGTATTTTTAATTCATCATCTCTATCACGTGCAATAATCTCAATTTGATTATTTTCTATGCTAATGGCTCTTTCATCTTTCTCAATCCCTCTTCTAGAAAATACTCTGATTTCTACAACAGTTCCTTTAACTCCAGGAGGTACTCTTAAGCTCGTATCTTTTACATCAGCAGCTTTTTCTCCAAAAATTGCTCTTAATAATTTTTCTTCTGGAGTCATTGGTGATTCTCCTTTTGGAGTAACCTTTCCAACTAAAATATCTCCAGAATTAACTTCAGCACCAACATAAACTATTCCTGTTTCATCAAGATTTATAAGCATCTCTTCACTAGCGTTAGGGATGTCTCTTGTTATTTCCTCAGGGCCTAATTTTGTATCCCTAGACATTACTTCGAACTCTTCAACATGTATTGAAGTAAAAACATCATCTTGAACAACTTTTTCAGAGATTAAAATGGAGTCCTCAAAATTATAACCATTCCATGGCATAAATGCAGCTAGAACGTTTCTTCCTAATGCTAACTCACCCAAATCTGTTGCTGGTCCATCAGCTATAACTTGATTTTTTTGTACCTTGTCACCAACGCTAACAAGTGGACGTTGAGTAATACAAGTATTTTGATTAGACCTTTGAAATTTTGAAAGATTATAAATATCTATTTTATTTAGAGATTTATCATTCTTATCTGTTATTCTTATTACAATTCTTTTCGAGTCAAGCTGATCAACGATACCCTCTCTTTTAGCAACAACTGTTGAACCACTGTCATTTGCGACTGTGTATTCCATTCCTGTACCAACAAGAGGAGCCTTTGGTTTTATTAATGGAACAGCTTGTCTCATCATATTAGAACCCATCAGTGCTCGGTTTGCATCATCATTCTCTAAGAAAGGTATCAGAGAAGATGCAACAGAAACTAGTTGCTGAGGTGAAACATCCATTAAATCTATTGCATCTACATCAACATTTATAAATTCACCATTTTTTCTACAACTTACGATATTATTAGAAAATTTTCCCTTTGTATCGACTTCCGCATTTGCTTGTGCAATAACAAAATCTTCCTCATCTATTGCACTTAGATAAACTACTTGATCCGTAACTTTACCGGAATTAACAATTCTGTATGGTGTCTCAATGAAACCATATTTATTTATTCTTGAATAAGAAGCTAAGCTATTTATTAATCCAATGTTCGCTCCTTCTGGAGTTTCTATTGGACAAATTCTTCCATAATGTGTTTGATGAACATCTCTTACTTCAAAACCCGCTCTTTCTCTATTTAAACCACCTGGGCCTAAAGCTGATACTCTTCTTTTATGGGTTATCTCACTTAAAGGATTAGTTTGATCCATAAATTGACTTAACTGACTTAAACCAAAAAATTCTTTGATTGAAGCCACTACAGGTTTTGCATTTACTATATCTTGAGGCATAATATTATCCACCTCAAGAGAGCTTAATCTTTCTTTTATAGCTCTATCCATTTTTAATAGACCTATTCTATATTGATTTTCTAAAAGTTCTCCAACAGACCTTACTCTTCGATTGGCCAAATGATCAATATCATCTATATCACCTTTGCCATCTATAAGGTTGTGCATGTGCTTAACAACATCCAGTATATCACTTTTATCAAGTATTCTTTGATCAATGTCCGTAGGTTTTTTAAATTTTGCATTAATCTTTAGTCTTCCAACGGAAGAAAGGTCGTATCTATCTGCGTTAAAGAAAAGATTGTTAAATAAATTTTCTGCAGTTTCAATTGTAGGAGGTTCACCAGGTCTTAATATTTTGAATACTTCAAAAAGAGCTTCTTCCCTGGATCTTGCTTTATCTAGTTGCAAAGTATTCCTTATATATGAACCTATTTCAACATTGTCCGCTTTAAGAAGATCTATTTTATTAGTTTTGCTTTCATTTAAGAATTCTAGGAAAATATCATCAATTTCATAACCTGCTTCAAAATATATTTTTCCAGTCTTTTCATCAATGATGTCAGAAGATAAGAAGAACCCGATTAGAGATTCTTCACTTATATTAATAGTTGATATATTTTTCTTTTTTAAATCATTTAAAATTTTTTGATTTACCTTTGTTCCTTTGGACACAAGAATTTTACCATTTTTAGAATCAAGTAAGTCATAGTTTAAAATTTTACCCTTAAAAAAAGATAAATCTTCTTTGAATGCCCAACCAAAATCATTTTTTTTATAAATAACATTACTATAAAACAACGATAATATTTCTTCTCCTGTCATCCCAAGTATTCTTCTAGGATCAGGGTCAATTTTTTTACTATTACAATCATCAATATATTTTTCAGAAACTTCACTTAACAGGCACTTAAAAAGTGTAGTAACAGGAAATTTTCTTTTTCTATCAATTCTTGCATGAATATTATTTTTTGCATCGTGTTCAAAATCTAACCATGATCCTCTGTACGGAATTATTCTTGCATTAAATAAATATTTTCCACTGGTATGAGTTTTGCCAAAATCATGATCAAAAAAGACGCCGGGGGATCGGTGCATTTGACTTACAACAACACGTTCAGTTCCATTAACAACGAATGTTGCATTCTTAGTCATTAATGGAATATCTCCCATGTAAACTTCTTGCTCCTTTATATCTCTAACTGACTTAGTTCCTGCTATTTCATCAATATCCCAAATTATAAGGCGAAAGTTAACTAACAAAGGTGTTCCGTATGTCATCCCTCTTTGTGAGCATTCATCAACATCATATTTAGGTACGCCAAGATTATAACTTACATAATCTACAGTTGCTCTTTCAGCATAATCATGGATTGGAAATACAGATTTGAAAATTGAATGAAGACCAATATTTTCTCTCTTTTCAGGATCAGTTCTAAGTTGTAAAAAACTATCAAACGATCTTTTTTGAACCTCGACTAAATTTGGTAGAGATGTTACCAGAGGAATTTTACCAAAAGATTTTCTGATTTTTTTAAAATTTATATGATCTAAACTCACCTTATCTCCTTCTATTTACTCTTTCAAATTTAAAGGCCTTTATTAAAAGGCCTTAAAATTATTTTAATGTCACTTTTGCGCCAGCTGTTTCTAATGCTTTTTTCATTTCTTCAGCTTCTTCTTTTTTAACCCCTTGTTTAAGTGGTTTAGGCGCTCCTTCAACCAAATCTTTTGCTTCTTTTAGGCCTAAACCAGTAATGGTTCTTACCTCTTTAATAACAGCAATTTTATTTGATCCAGATTCAGACAATTCAATATCAAATTCTGTCTTCTCTTCTGCAGCGGCTTCTCCACCACCTGCAGTTGGAGCTGCAGCAACTGCAACTGGTGCAGCAGCGGACACACCCCATTTTTCTTCAAGCAATTTACTTAATTCTGCTGCTTCAAGAACAGTAAGAGATGATAGATCTTCGACAATTTTATTCAAATCAGCCATTTATTTCTCCTTATTTACCTAGTTCGACTCTTGACTATTGCTACTGTTAGAACTAATTAATCTTGCAATTTGTGCTCCAGGTTCAGCTGTAATTGAAGCTATCTTTTGAGCTGGTGCAGATATTAATCCTATTATTTTTCCTCTTAACTCATCCAAAGAAGGTAATTTTGCAAGAAAATCAATTTTTTCTTTATCAATTTTCTCACCATTATACCCCCCTCCAATAATTTTAAACTTTTCAAATTTTTTCTCAAAACTAACAGCTACCTTCGCTGGTGCCACTGCATCATCAGAATAAGCAATTGCTGTTGGACCTTTAAAAAGCTCAGAAATATCTTTAAATTGAGTTTCAGATATAGCAAGTTTAGTGAGTCTGTTCTTAGTTACTTTAAATTTTGCACCATTATCTCTCATTTCTTTTCTAAGTTGCTCTGTTTCATTCACTGTTAGCCCAGAATATTCAGCCACAATTACAGAAGTAGCATTTAAAAAGTCTTCTTTGAGATTACTTACAAAATCTTTTTTTTCAGAACGTTTCACGTCAACCTCGGTTTTAATTGGATCCAAAAGATCCAATATTAGCTAAAATTAGTTTGCCCACCAAACTAATTAAAAGCCTGTCAAGAAGCAAATCAATGACTCGCTTCAGTCTATGCAGGTAATTAAGCTCAAGGCCCCTGCAGTCTTTGACAGGTGATGATCAAAGATCATCTTTTGGATTAATCAACGCAAGCTGACTTGGTTAATATTTAATCCAACTCCCATAGTTGAAGCTATGGTAACCTTTTTTATAAAAGAACCCTTAACGGCATCAGGTTTACTTTTGCTAACTGAAGAATAAAATGTTTTAATATTTTCTAACAATTCTTCTTCACTAAAATCTAATTTTCCAACACCTGCATGAACGATACCAGATTTGTCATTTTTGAATTTAACTTGACCTGATTTAGCGTCTTTTACTGATTTAGAAATTTCATTAGTTACAGTACCAAGTTTAGGATTTGGCATTAATCCTTTTGGTCCTAATATTTTTGCTACTTTACCCAATTTCGGCATCATATCTGGAGTCGCAATTAGAACGTCGAATTCTATTTTTGATTTAGAAATTGTTTCAATCAAATCATCGCTTCCTACCAAGTCTGCACCGTTATTTTTTGCATCGTTTTGTTTTTCCTCATTTGCAATTACTGCGACCTTTACAGTTTTTCCTGTTCCATAGGGAAGATTTACAACACCTTTAATACTTTGATCAGTTTTGTTACTGTCAATTCCAAGATTAATTGAAATATCAATTGCTTCTATAAACTTTACATAAGATTTTTCTTTTAAAATTTTGATTGCTTCTATTGGCTCGTAAACCTTTGTAGCGTCAAAGTTATTTAACATTTGCTTTCTATTTTTTGTAATTTTCATTAACCCACTACCTCCATACCCATTGAAACAGCAGATCCTTTAACCATATTCATTGCTCCATCTAGATCAATAGCATTTAAATCCTGCATTTTTTCTTTGGCAATTTTTTCAATATCTTGCATTGAGACTTTCCCTACTAATGATCTTCCAGGAGTTGAGTTTCCTTTTTTTATTTTTGCTGCTTTTTTAAGATAAAAACTTACTGGTGGTAATTTAGTAGTAAAATCGAAGCTTCTATCTTTGTATGCTGTTATAATGACTGGAATTGGTGCACCTTTTTCTAAATCTTTTGTTTTATCATTAAATGCTTTACAAAAATCCATTATGTTTAAACCTCTTTGTCCAAGTGCAGGACCAACAGGCGGAGAAGGGTTTGCTCCTCCAGCAGGAATTTGCAATTTAATTAAGCCTAAAATTTCTTTAGCCATGGTTATACCTTTTCTACCTGTGAATATTCTAGATCAACAGGTGTTGATCTTCCAAAAATTGAAACAGCTACTCTCAATCTTGCTTTATCTTCATCTATTTGTTCGACCTCCCCATTAAATGATGCAAAAGGTCCATCAATTACTTTTACTTGTTCGCCAACATCATACATTATTGCAGGTCTAGATTTTTCTACACCATCAATAACTTGTTCGGAGATTCTTTTTGCTTCAGAATTACTTATGGGAATAGGTTTACCTTTATTACCTAAAAAACCACTTAATTTAGGTGTTGTCTTAATAATGTGCCACGTATCATCATTTAAGTTCATTTTAATAAGAATATAACCAGGAAAAATTTTTCTTTCTGTATTTACCCTAACTCCTCTTTTTACTTCAACTACATTTTGAACAGGAACAGATATTTCTTCAATTTGATCTTTGATACCAAGTTTAGTTGCTTGATCAACTATACTGTCTGCAACTTTTTTTTCATACCCTGAGTAAGCATGAAGAACATACCATCTTGTTTTATTCATTAAAAACCTGATCCTATTTCAATTATTTTTCTTATGGAAAAAGACCATATTTGATCAGTTAGAAGAAAAAATAATGAAAATAATATTATTAATAAAATGACTATTGCTGAAGAAATAAAAGTATCTCTTCTTTGTGGCCAAGTTACTTTTTGTAATTCTTGTCTAACTTGTCTTACAAAAAGAGCTGGTGATGTTTTCTTTTTTTCAATATTCATTTTTTCATTTCTCTTGGCAGGAGTGGCAGGACTTGAACCCGCAGCCCCCGGTTTTGGAGACCGGTGCTCTACCAGTTGAGCTACACTCCTAATTAAGTATCGGCTAGCTGATAGAGCGGTCTCTAAAACTATTCGATAATTTCAGCAACAACTCCAGCGCCAACTGTTCTTCCACCTTCTCTAATTGCAAATTTTAGACCTTTATCCATTGCAATTGGGGACAAAAGAGTAACTTCCATAGCAATATTATCACCGGGCATTACCATTTCGGTTCCTTCTGGTAATTTAATTGTTCCAGTTACGTCAGTTGTTCTAAAGTAGAATTGAGGTCTGTAGTTTGAAAAGAATGGGGTATGTCTTCCACCTTCTTCTTTTTTTAATACATATGCTTCAGCTTTAAATTTTGTATGAGGTTTTATGGAGCCAGGTTTTGCTAATACTTGACCACGTTCAACTTCTTCTCTTTTTGTTCCACGAAGAAGAACACCAACGTTGTCTCCTGCTTCACCAGAGTCTAGAAGTTTTCTAAACATTTCAACTCCCGTACAAGTAGTTTTTTGAGGCTCTCTTATTCCTAAAATTTCAATTTCCTCACCAACTTTAACTTGACCTTGTTCAATTCTCCCAGTTACAACTGTACCTCTACCAGAAATTGAAAATACATCTTCAACTGGCATTAAGAAAGGTTGATCTACAGGTCGGCTAGGTTGTGGTATATGTTCATCAACTGCTTTCATTAATTCCATAATTGAATTTTTTCCAATTTCGTCGTCTCTTCCTTCAAGAGCTGCTAAAGCTGAACCCTTAATGATTGGGATAGTATCACCTGGGAATTCATATGAAGTTAGAAGTTCTCTAATTTCCATCTCTACTAGATCAATTAATTCTTTATCATCTACTTGATCAACTTTGTTCATATATACAACCAGAGCAGGTACACCTACCTGTCTAGCTAAAAGTATGTGTTCTCTTGTTTGAGGCATTGGTCCATCAGCTGCATTAACAACTAAGATACCACCATCCATTTGAGCTGCACCAGTGATCATGTTTTTAACATAATCTGCGTGTCCAGGACAATCAACGTGAGCATAGTGTCTTGCTTCTGTTTCATATTCAACGTGTGCAGTAGATATTGTAATGCCACGTTCTCTTTCTTCAGGTGCTTTGTCAATGTTCGCGTAATCTGTAAATTCTGCTCCACCTGTCTCTGCTAAAATTTTTGTTATAGCAGCAGTTAATGTTGTTTTACCATGGTCAACGTGACCAACAGTACCTATGTTACAATGCGGTTTGTTTCTTTCGAATTTTGCTTTAGCCATTTTTTTACCCCAATAATATTTTGTTATGGAGCGGGTGAAGGGAATCGAACCCTCGTAGCCAGCTTGGAAGGCTGGAGCTTTACCACTAAGCTACACCCGCAACTAAACTGACTGCTTCACACACTCACTTTAATGCTTTCATCCCATTACCTCCATAATGGTGGAGGGGGTAGGATTCGAACCTACGTACGCTCACGCGGGCGGATTTACAGTCCGCTGCCTTTAACCACTCGACCACCCCTCCTTTGAAGAAATTGGCCAATACTAATAAATTAGTATATATGTCAATCTAAAACAGCAGCTTCACCTTTGCAAAATACGTATACTCGTAAAAGCAACGGCCTTTTAGACAAAAAATGCCTTTTTGTACATATCTAGATTGTATTAATTAGACAAATCTGTGATATTAAACCATGAGTAAGTTTAGAAATAATAAATCTAATAAAAACCAAGGAATTCATACAATTTTTGGTCAACATTCTGTTAAGGCAGCCCTTCAAAATGATAAAAGAGAGAATATTGAGCTTATAATTAGTAAAAATCAGACAAATTTTGCCAAAAAATATGAATCTAATATACAAAAAATTACTATTCTTCCTCAAAATGAATTCACAAGAAGATTTGGAAATGAAAACACAACGCAGGGAGTAGTTCTAAAAACAAAAGAACTTACTTGGCTAGGTTTAGAAGAATTTGTAAAAGTTGAAAGTCAAAAATCAAAATCAGTAATATTAATTTTAGATCAAGTAACTGACCCTCAAAATATTGGCTCAATAATGAGATCATGTGCATTATTTGACTGTGCAGGAATTATAGTTGGTAAAGATAATTCACCAGAACTGACTTCATCACTTTATAAATCAGCTTCCGGTGCTGCTGAAATTGTAAATTATATTAGAGTGACAAATATTAGAAGAGCTATTTCTTTTCTTAAAAAAAATAATTATTGGATTTATGGCTTTGACAGTTCAAAAAATAAAAATTCAAAATTAAATTTTTCACAAAAATCAGTATTAGTTTTTGGCTCTGAAGGTAAAGGTATTAGAGAATTAGTAAAAAAGGAATGTGATGAAATAATTCAGATAAACATGAAAAAAAATTTAAAATTTGAAATTGATAGTTTGAATGTTTCTAATGCAACATCGATAGCTTTATATCAATTTTACTCAACGTAAATATAATTAAGGTGGTGCCGCGTGTCGGAATCGAACTGACTACCTGATGATTACAAATCAACTGCTCTACCAAATGAGCTAACGCGGCATCAATTTTGCATTTATATTAAATTATAAATTCGACAAGATTTTTATAAATTAAATTCCAGGAATATAAGGAACTCCATCACCTTTTACTCTTTCGTTTAATTCACTTAACGTAGAGCATGCTGTGATTGGACTAAATACAAGAAATAAAATTATTAATGTTTTTTTAATCATAAATTATTTATAACTTCTCAATTTTTGCAGCACAATATTTAAATTCAGGAATTTTTCCATATGGATCTAAAGCTGGATTAGTTAAAAGATTAGCGGCTGACTCATTATAACAAAATGGAATAAATATGACTCCATCAGGAATCGCCCTGTCTTGCCTTACTCTGATATCTATTGAACCTCTTCTAGTTGTGACTTTTATTTTATCACCAGCTTTCATATTATTTTTAATTATATCTTTAGGTGATATTGAAACCGAAGGTTCTGGTTCAATAGCATCTAAATTTGATGCCTTTCTAGTCATAGCTCCAGTATGCCAATGCTCTAATTGCCTTCCTGTGGTTAGTATCATCGCAAATTCTTTATCAGGTACTTCATCAGGTGCAGTAACACTAGCTGGAACAAATTTACCTTTACCATTTTCGTTTGGAAATTTATCACAAAAAACAATTTCATCTCCTGGTGTAGTTGGAGATTTACTTGGATAAGTTACAGAGTTTTCATTTTCTAATCTTTCCCAAGAAATATTTTTTAATGAAGGCATTGTTAGTGACATTTCTTCATAAATTTCTTTTGGATGTTTATATTTCCAATTTAAGCCCATTCTTTTTCCAAGTTCGTTTGTTATCCACCAATCTTCTTTCGCTTGACCTGGGGAGTCTAAAGCTTTTCTTCCCATCTGTACTTGTCTATTAGTATTAGTAACTGTTCCATTTTTTTCAGGCCATGCTGAAGCGGGGAAAATAACATCAGCATATGTTGCAGTTTCAGTTAAAAAAATATCTTGAACAACTAAATGCTCTAACATTTGCAGAGCTTCTCTTGCATGATTTAGATCAGGGTCTGACATAGCTGGATTTTCACCAAGTATATACATCCCTTTAATTGTATTCTCGTGAATAGCATCCATAATTTCAACAACAGTTAGACCTTTTTTATCATCTAAAGGAGTGTTCCAAAGTTTTTCAAAAAATACTTTATTATTATCTTTATCAACTAATTGGTAATCAGGATACATCATTGGTATAAGACCAGCATCCGACGCTCCTTGAACATTATTTTGTCCTCTTAAAGGATGTAAACCAGATCCTCTTTTTCCAACATTCCCTGTCATCAAAGCTAGAGAAATTAAACATCTAGCATTGTCTGTACCATGTGTGTGTTGAGAAACCCCCATCCCCCAAAAAATTATTCCTTTATTTGTATTGGCATATAAGCGTGCTACTTCTCTTATAAGTTCTGGATCGATACCTGTTTCGTTTTCCATTATATCAGGTGAATAATTCATTAAATGTTTTCTTAATTTTTCAAATCCTTCGGTTTGTTTTTTAATATATTCGGAATTAAATAAATTTTCTTCGACAATAACATTCATTATTGAGTTTAAGAGATCAACATCAGATCCTGGTTTAAATTGTAACATATGAGTTGCATGTTTTTTTAAGGAATGACCTCTAGGATCCATTACAATTAATTTGGAACCCTTTTTAGCAGCATTCTTAAAAAAAGTTGCTGCAACAGGATGGTTTTCAGTAGGATTTGCTCCAATGACTATTATCACATCTGAATGTTCAACTTCATAAAATGGAGCAGTAACAGCTCCTGAACCAATTGTTTCCAATAAAGCAGCTACAGAAGACGCATGACAAAGTCTTGTACAATGATCAACATTATTTGTATTAAAACCAGTTCTGATTAATTTTTGAAATAAATAAGCTTCTTCATTTGAACATTTAGCTGATCCAAAACCTGCAAGATTACTCTTACCATTTCTTTGTTTATTAAGTTTTAAAAATCCTTGTGCAGCATAATCTAGAGCTTCATCCCAAGATGCTTCTCTAAAATATTCATGAATGTTCGCAAAATTAATACTTGGGTGTAAGTCTTTTGCTTTACCTTTAATTCTAATCAATGGCTTTGTAAGTCTTTCTGGATTATTTACATAATCAAAACCAAACCTTCCTTTTACACATAATCTATTCTTGTTTGCGGGACCATCAACACCATTAACGTATTTAATTTTGTTATCTTTTACATTGTATTCTATCTGACAACCAACACCACAATAAGGACAAACACTATCAATTTTTTTATCTACCTTACTATGACCAACACCATCCTTATCTACGATAGATGCCGGCATTAATGCTCCAGTTGGACAAGCTTGTACACATTCACCACATGCCACACATGTACTGTCACCCATTGGATCATCAAAATCGAATACAATTTTAGAATTTTCTCCTCGATATGCCATTCCGATGACGTCATTTACCTGGACTTCTCTACATGCTCTTACACAAAGATTACATTGGATGCACGCATCTAGATTTACAGCCATGCTTGGATGAGAAACATCTGCCTGACATGAAGTTTTTTTTGGAAATCTACTTTCTTTTACTTCAACTTTGTCTATCCATTTCCAAAAGTCAGAGTTATTATCATGAGCAATTTCTTTTTTTGGCTGGTCTGCTAGAAGTAATTCAAAAACTAACTCTCTTGATTTTTTAGCCTTTTCTGAAGAAGTTTTTACTTTCATACTATCAGTTGGCTTTCTAATACAAGATGCTGCCAACACACGTTCTCCTTCAATTTCAACCATACATGCTCTACAATTTCCATCTGCTCTATAGCCAGGTTTATCGGAATAACATAAATGTGGGATTTCTGTTCCAAGTCTATTTGCAACTTGCCAAATAGTTTCATCAGCATTTGCTTCAACTAACTTTTCGTTTAAATAAAATTTTGTTTTCTCTTTAGTCATAAGTTATTTCATTGCTAAAATATTTTAAAACAGAATTTAATGGGTTTGTTGCAGCCTGTCCTAAACCACATATCGATGCTTGAGCCATAACTTCACTTAAATCTTTTAATTTTTCCTTGTTCCAATTTTTTTCTTGCATTAATTTTACAGTTTTCTCCGTACCGGAACGGCAAGGTGTACATTGACCACAACTTTCCTCTTCGAAAAATTTTAGTAAATTAAGTGCAACATCTTTCATATTATCATGATCCGACAATACAACAACTGCCGCTGAACCTAAAAAACATCCAGCATCCATTAATTCTTTTGATCCATAATCAAGTGGAATATTATTCATAGTAGCGGGTAGGATACCGCCTGATGCACCTCCTGGAAGATATCCTTTAAAAGTATGTCCATCTGCCATACCATCACAATACTTATCAATTAATTGTTGAATTGTTATACCGGCTGGGGCAACTTTTACTCCTGGGTTCTTTACTCTTCCAGATACTGAAAAACTATGAAAACCCTTATTCCCATTGGACCCTTTTTCAGCAAACCATTTTGCTCCTTTTTCAATTATATCTCTTACCCAAAAAAGAGTTTCTAAATTATTTGTTAAAGTAGGACATCCAAATAAACCAATTTCAGCCACATAAGGCGGTCTATGCCTTGGCAATCCTCTCTTGCCTTCAATACTTTCTATCATTGCTGACTCTTCTCCACAAATATAGGCTCCTGCCCCTCTTCTCACTATGAAAAAGTCTTTTGGAATTATTTCTTCATTTTCCATTTTATTTATTTCATCAAGTAAAATTTTTATAACTGTTGGATATTCATCTCTCATATAAATATAAACTTTTTGAGCATTTATAAAATAGGATGCAATTAAAGCTCCTTCTAAAAATCTATGTGGATCACTTTCTAAATATGACCTATCTTTAAATGTTCCTGGCTCACCTTCATCTCCATTAACAGCAACATATTTTTTACCATTGTAATTTGAAACAATTTCCCATTTTTTTCCTGTAGGAAATCCAGCGCCACCCTTACCTTTCAATCCGCTTTCATTTAAAGAATCCAAAACTTGTTTTTTTGAGATAACACCATTTTTTATTTTGTTCGCAATTTCATAACCGCCTTTTTTTTTATAAGAAGATAAATTTATATAATCTGGAATGAAGGGATCAAAATTTTTTTCATCAATTGTTTTTTTAACTTTATCAAAATTAGCCACATCAACATAATTTTTTCCTACGCAAACAGTAGGAGCAACATTGCATCTTCCCATGCATGGCCCAGGTACGACTTTTATATTTTTATTTTCTAATTTTTTTATATCTTGAAGTAATTTGTGTGCACCAAATAATTCACAAGTTAAACTTTCACAAACCCTTACAACATTCACTGGGTTATAATCTTTACTATCTTTAATTATATTAAAGTGAGCATAAAAAGTTGCAACTTCATAAATTTCAGAAAGTGGTAAGTTAATAATAGTTGATAAAGCCACTAGATGTTTATCATACAAAACACCAAATTTATCCTGTAATATATGCAAATATTCTATTAATTCATCTCGCTTAAATATTAACCCTGAAAACAATTTAGAAACTTCATCTAAATATTTATCTTCGACTTGTCTTCCTTTTGGAGTCCAACGTCTTTTCTTCTTTTTTAAAGAAGTTTCTGTTTGAGAAACAAATTTATCCATTCCAATTAATATTATACTATATATTAAGTATCAGAAAACTATGAAAGATTCAGTTGAAAATGAAGAATTAGTTCTTGATACTAGTGGTACAGAATGTCCTATACCAGTGCTTAAGGCTAGAAAACTTGCATCAGAATTAAACAAAGATACAATTATTAAAATTATTGCAACTGATCCTTTGGCTGAAGCAGACTTTGAACATTATTGTGATCAGTCTAACTATGAATATTTAAGTTGTGAAAAAATAAAAGATAAAATTGTAATTCGTTATAGATTTAAAATTAAAAATTAAAATAGACTTTCATAATTATAAAAATCAAAAATATCTCCTTTGTTTACTTGAGAAACATTTTCATCAATTTCAATTATACCATCAGAATAGGATATAGAACTAATCATACCAGAACCTTGTTTAGTAAATTTATTTGCAATATTTTTATTATTTATACTTTCTTTATTTACACGTAACCACTCCATTCTTTTTGTTTTTTTCTTCATAGAAAAATTTGCTGTAATTTTACTTGATGATGGGAGCTTAAAATTTCCACCAGATAATTTTTCTATTAATGGTCTTACTAGCATTGCATATAGTAATTGAACAGAAACTGGATTACCTGGTAAGCAAATTATGTAGCAATTATTTATTTTTCCAACTGCAATTGGTCTTCCTGGTTTTATTGCTGCTCTCCAAAAATATACCTTACCTAATTCAGATAAAACTTTAATTACATGATCTTCATCACCAACAGACGCACCACCAGCAGTTATTATTACATTAAATTTTTTTGATGTATTAAAGATTTTATTTTTAATAGATTTAAAATTATCTTTAAGATTTCCACAATATTTTTTTTCTATAAAATTCTTATCAAGTAAATTATATAAACTATAATAATTTGAATTATTAATTTCAGAATTTTTTAAATTTTTAGTTGGTTTTCGTAATTCATTACCACTTGTAAAGAAACCAATTTTAATTTTTTTAAATACTTTTATTTTACTAATACCAGTAGCGGCAATTAAATTTATATTTTGTTGATTTAATTTAGACCCCTTTTCCAATATTTTTTGGTTTTTCTTTATATCTTCACCCTTTAATCTATAATTATCTCCAAATTTTGGAATTTTAATTAAATGAATTTTATTCCCTTTCTTGTATGTATTTTCTTGCATAACTATAGTTGATGAATTTGTAGGCATTTTTGCGCCAGTAAAGATTCTGACGGCTTCACCAGGTTTTACTTTAATATTTTTGTTATCTCCGGCAGCTATTCGTCTGTTACAAAAAAAATTTTTTTTTGTTTTTAAATCTGCTTTTAAAATAGCATAACCGTCTACAGCAGAATTATTAAAAGGAGGTAAATTTATTTTACTTTTTATATTTTCGTAAAGAAATCTATCCTCAGAATTTTCTAAATTAACTTTTTCAGAATTAAAAATTACAACCTTTTGTTTTTTAAATAAATTAACAATTTGTTTTTTGGTTAGAGGTGATTTATTCATTAAAATTCTCTCAAAATAAAATCAACTATATTATCAATTTCGTCATTCTTAAAAATTCTCAAGTCAGTTTTAAGTTTATTATTTGAAATAATAGCTTTTATATTTTTAATTTTTGTAAATAAGTAATTATCATTATCATTTTTAATTATTTCAATTTTTGGATGATTTTCATTTTTAAACCCTTCCACTATTACAATATCAATTTCTGAAAGTTGATTAATTAATTCATCTAATGTTTTTTCTTTTAAATTATTTAGCTCTGATATTTTGACCCATCGCTTAGATGAACTAACTATTACTTGAGAAGATCCCGCGAATCTATGCTTAAAGCTATCTGTATTTTCATGATCTATATCAAATTCGTGATGTGCATGTTTAATTGAAGCAACACGAAAATTATTAGAGCTAAGTTTATTTATAATTTTAGTTGCAATAGTCGTTTTCCCTGAATTCTTCCAGCCAACAATTCCTACTATTTTCATTTAATAGATCTATTATTTAACAAATATACAAGAGAGTAAATGATTATTGTTATTGATATTAAAACTAAACCTAATGCCATAGCGTATTCTAAATTTCCCATTCTAGTTTCTAAAGATATAGCAGTTGTCATTACCCTTGTATAATGATCAATATTGCCACCCACAATCATAACTGCACCAACTTCTGAAATAGCTCTGCCAAAAGCAGATAATAATGTTGTTATTAATAAAAAATAACTATGGTTAAATAGAAGTTTAACAGAACCCCAAAAGGGAATATTTAAGGATCTTATCTGATCTTTAAATTCAAACCAATTTTTAGAAAATATCTCATGAGATAATGAAGCAATTATTGGAAAAATTATTATAGTTTGAGCAATAATCATCGCAGAGGGTGTGTATAGAAGCTGTAAGATACCTAAAGGTCCACCTGATGCAAAAATAAAATAAACAATTAAACCAACTACAACTGGAGGAATTCCCATCAATGAGTTTATAATTATTAATATAATTTTTTTGAAATAAAAATTATAAATTGCAAAATAATACCCTACTATAAACCCTAATAATGATGCAATAATTAGGGCGGTAAAACTTACAAATAATGATAAAAGTATAATGTCCCATAGTTCACTATCTAAAGTAATAATCAATAGTATGGAATTTGTGAAAATTTCTAATATGTTCATTTATATTATTAGTTTAATTACAACATATGTCAAAAAAAGAGAAATATTTAGTCTCACCTGATATTAATAATAAGTCCTTAATTACAAAACTAAATGGTTTTGATGAGCAAGGGAATAAAATAATTTCTAAAGTTATTAATGAAAAAGCTCTTACAATTTTTCTTAATAATCAAGAGATAGTAACGCTCATGTCTATTAGTGATCACCCAAAATATCTTGCAGTTGGGTATTTATTAAATCAAAATATGCTTAAGAAAAATGACATAATTAGAAAAGTTGAAATTGATAAAGATTTAGGTGTGGTTGTTGTACGAACAAAACGTAAAACAAATTATGAAAACAAATTAAGAAAGAAAATAACAACTAGTGGTTGTGCAATAGGTACAGTATTTGGAGATATCTATGCGGAAATAAAAAAATCAAAATTAAAATCCAAAAAGAAAATTAAACATAAATGGATTTATGAAATTTCAAAAAAAATTACATTGACACCGAGCTTATATTTAGAAACAGGAGCAATACATGGTTGTGCCATTATTCATAATAATAAACCATTGATTTATATGGAAGACGTAGGGAGACATAATGCTGTAGATAAAATTGCTGGTTTTATGTTTTTAAAAAAAATTAGCTCTTCAAATAAAATTTTTTACACTACAGGAAGACTAACTAGTGAAATGGTTATTAAAACTATAAAAATGGGTATTCCAATATTAATTTCTAGATCAGGATTCACAGCGTGGGGTGTAGAGCTGGCGAGAGGCTCGAATTTAACACTTATTGGACGAGCAAAGGGAAAAAAATATTTAGCACTTTCTGGAGAACATAGAATTGACCATTAATAAGAAAAAAATTTTGTTTGCCATACTTGCTGGAGGTCAATCAAAAAGATTTGGAGGTGGATTTAAAGCTTTTGCTAAAATAAATGGAATTACAATCTTAGACAAAATAATAAACAAGCTTAAAAAATATAGTAATGAAATAATAATAAATGCTAATGACTTAAAAAGTTTTAAGAAAATTAATTACCCAATAATTGAAGATAAATTCAAAGGTTTTGTGGGACCTTTAGCAGGAATTCATACATCAATGTTGTGGGCTAAAGAAAATTATACAAACAAAGAATGGGTTTTTACTGTTCCAAGTGATACTCCATTTTTACCCGATAATCTTTTCGATAAGTTTTTAGAAGCATATGATGAAAATGTAAAAATATTGATTGCAAGATCAAATAGTAGACATCATCCTGTAATAGCAATGTGGCATATATCATTAATAACTAGTTTAGAAAATGAGTTAATATTAAAAAATAGTAAAATTATGTTTTGGGTTAAAAAGCACAAATATAAATTTGTTGAATTCGACAAAAACCAAGAAAAAAATTTTTTCAATGTTAATACTCAAGAAGAATGGAATACTGCAAAAAATATCTAAATTTTATATAAATATGTAAAAAATATTTTTTTTGTATAAAGAATATTTTAAATGGTAAGCTCAATATATAAAATATTTCCAGGAATTATATTTTGTTTTATAATTGCTTATTCAGGCATATACCTAAGTGGTTTTATTGGAAAAGAAATTTTAAATTTAAATAAAAGTCCAATATCACCAATAATGTTATCAATAATATTTGGTCTTTTGATAGGAAATATATTTCATATTAATAATTTTTTATTAGAAGGAATTAAGTTTTCTTTAAAATTTATTCTAAGATTAGGAATAATATGTCTTGGTATTAGACTAGGGCTTTTAGATATTTTTAAAGTTGGAATAGTTGGAATACCTCTAATTGTTGCTTGTATTATTATATCAATCTTGGTTGTAAATTATTTGTGCAAGTTATTAAATGTTTCTTCAAAAATGGGATCATTAATTGCAGTTGGAACAAGTATTTGTGGAGCATCTGCAATTGTAGCAACTAGTCCTGCAATTAATGCTGATAAAGAGGAAGTTGCTTATGCCATAGCTAATATTACAATATTTGGAATAATTGCAATGTTCTTATATCCATTTATGGCCTATTATCTTTTTAGTGGAGATGAGTTAGCATCAGGATTATTTCTTGGAACTTCAATACATGAAACAGCTCAAGTTGCTGGGGCTGGATTGATATATGCGGAACAATTCAATTCACCAAAAACTATGGATATAGCGACAATTACAAAATTGGTAAGAAATGTCAGTATGATAATCGTCATTCCTACAATAAGCTATATGTATCTAAGAAATAATATTGGTGAAAACAATAGCAAACCATCAATAATATCTATGTTTCCAATTTTCATAATTGGTTTTATTCTTTTGGGTTTTATGAGATCAATTGGAGATTATGGAATTCAAAATAGTAATTTAGCTTTTGAAATATTAAGTAATAATAACTGGCAATTAATCATCAATATTATTAAATCTATCGCTGAGTATTCTTTAGCAATAGCAATGGCAGCTGTTGGCATAAGTACAAATTTAGTTTCTTTAAAAAGCTTAGGCATAAGACCATTTTATGTTGGTTTTTCTGCAGCTTGTTGTGTTGGAATTGTTAGTTATATCGGAATCATAGTACTAAATAATTTTATATAATTTTCTAAAATAAATATAATTTGTACTTATTAGGTAATAATTATATAAAATTTATAAAAAAATATGTCAATTTACCTTCCAATAGCTGAAATGAACGTCAATATTTTTCTCATTATCTTTATTGGTATGAGTATAGGAGTACTTTCAGGAATTTTTGGTGTCGGTGGAGGATTTTTAATGACACCACTATTAATTTTTTTAGGCATACCTCCAGTTGTAGCTGTTGGTTCTGAAGCTCCGCACGTTTTAGCAACTTCAGTTTCAGGGTTTATTGCTCACTGGAGAAAAAGAAATGTTGATTTAAAGATGGGTATATTCCTTTTAATAGGAGGTTTAATTGGCTCCACAGTTGGTGTAAATATTTTCAGTTATCTAAAAAACTTTGGGCAAATAGATTTAGTTATTCAGTTATTATTTCTTTTCTTTTTAGGTTTTATTGGTTTTAGTATGGCTTTTGAAAGCGCAAGAACTACAATAAAACACTATAGAGCAAGAAACACTAAAAGAACAAAACTGCATCAACATTCTTGGTTTCACGGACTTCCATTCAAAGTTCGCTTTCATAGATCAAAACTTTATATAAGTGCGATACCACCCGTACTGATAGGGTTCGCAGTTGGAGTAATGTCCGCAATGATGGGAGTTGGAGGAGGATTTATAATGATACCTGCAATGGTATACATACTTGGAATGCCAACAAGTATAGTAGTTGGGACATCTTTATTTCAAATCATTTTTGTTACCGCTAATGCAACATTCTTTCAATCCTACATAAATTATAATGTAGATATTGTGCTGTCTGCACTAATGATATTTGGAGGAGTAATTGGTGCACAAATTGGTGTTATTTTTGGGTCTAAATTAAAAGCAGAATATTTGAGAGGTATTTTGGCTATATTAGTACTGGGTGTCTGTGGTAAAATTTTTACAGATCTAGTTTTAAGACCTAGTGATTTATTTTCATTGGTAATGATATGATATCAATATTTAATTTTTCTATTAATTTATTGATCGTAGTTTGTCTCTTCATATATTTTATTTTTACAACCATTGGTTTTAATCTGGAGAATATTGAATATTTTTTAATTCTAATAATTGTTATAAACTCATTTAACAAAATTTATATTTGGTCAAATTTCAGAGTATTTATTAAAAAAGATCTTAATAAAATATTTAAAGACATATTATTTAATGATTCATTTGCAAAACTTAGTATAGTTATTTTATCCACTGTAATTCCAATTTATATGCTTATGCAAAAAGATATATTAGTGATTGATATATTGATTGAGAAAGCATCTTTTTTACTAGTATCAATTTTTGCATTAATTGGATTTTATTTAGAATTTTATATTTTAGAAGTGACAAAAATAGATGATTAAAAATTTATATATAAAATTTGCATTTAATCTAACAATTTTATTGACTGTAATTTTTTTTTATAACTTTCTTCGTGCTGAAGAAATTTACTTTGACTTATCTGAGGATAGTATTGAGTTAAAAACAGATTTTAATGGAAAAGAAATTATTATTTTTGGATTACTAAAAGATGATCATGAGACACTTTTGACAATAAAAGGACCACCATCAAAAATGAGAATACAAAAAAAAGAGAGGTATTTTGGAATATGGATAAATAATCAATACGTTACCTATAGTAACATTCCATCTTTATTCTTTTTATCCTCCTCAAAAGAAATTAACGAAATCTTGCCTGAATCGATATTAATTAATGAGGATCTAAGTTTTGAAAAAATTTTAAATAATAAGACTTTTAATCAAAATTTTATTTTCAAAAATGACCAAAAAAGTTGGAATGAAAATTTTGTTAGAATAAAAAAAGAACAATCATTTTATAAAAGTTTTGAAATGAAAAAGATCAAAGATAAATTATTTCAAACTAGCGTTTTTTTTCCAACAAATACAATACCAGGGATTTATAATGTTGATATTTACTATATAAGAAATAATACAATTATGAGTACTGATCAAAAAAATATAGTTATAAAAAAAACTGGTATAGGAAGTCAAATATTTGACTTTGCTAATGAAAATGCAGCTACATACGGAGTTTTTGTAATTATCTTTTCAATATTTTCAGGTTTTATTGCTGCTGCTTTATTTAGGAGAAGTAAATGAGTGATGATAGGTATATTCTAGTTGTTGCAGATAACTCAAAAGAAATGAATACAGCTCTTGAATATGCTTGTGCAAGATCAAAAAAAACGGGAAGAAAAATTATAATTGCAACATTCATAGAACCTTTAGATGTTCTAACAACAAAGGGTGTTACAGACATTATGAAAGAAGAAGCTAGAGAAGAAGCGGAAACAATTCTTAAAAAAGCTGCCTCATTTGTCCAAGAAAGAACAGGTAACTATCCTGCTCTATCTTTAAGAGAGGGGGATACTATAGCTGAATTAAAACAATTATTAGATGAGGAAAAAAATATTAATGTTCTTGTTTTAGCTGCCAATACTGATCCAAATAGTAAAAATCCAGGTCCAATAATAACTTCTCTGGTGAGTAATGAAATTACAAACCTAAGAATACCAATAATGATTGTGCCTGGAAATTTATCATTTGAACATATTGCACAAATAACTTAAAAAAATGTCAAAAGAGATAGCTAAAATATTAGTAGATATAAAGTCTATTAATTTTTCATTTGATAAATATTTTACTCTTACATCAGGCTTGGCTAGTCCTGTTTATGTTGATTGTAGAAAAATTATTTCTTTTACAAAAGAAAGAAATTTTATAATTGATAAAGCCATAGATTATTTAACTAAAAATAATATTGAGACAGAAATTATTGCTGGTGGGGAGACCGCTGGAATTCCCTATGCTGCTTTTATTTCTCAAAAATTAAATAAACAAATGATTTACATTAGAAAAAAAACAAAAGGTTTTGGAAAAAATAAACAAATTGAAGGTGAATTTGAAAATAATCAAAAAGCTCTTTTAGTTGAAGATCTAGCTACTGATGGAGGTAGTAAAATAATTTTTATTAACGCAATGCGTGAAGCAGGATTAAAAGTTAAAGATATATTTGTAATATTTTATTATGATATTTTTAATTTCAAAGAATCAGAATTATTTAAATTAAATGTAAATATGCACTCACTGTGTACTTGGAAAGATATAATACATTATATTGAAAGTGAAAAAATATATTCTGAAGATAAGGTTTCAAACTTAAAAGAATTTTTAGAAGATCCAGAAAAATGGAGAAACAAGTATGCGTGAAATAGTTGTTGTCAGTGGAGGTTTTGACCCAATTCACAGTGGTCATATAAAATTAATTAAAGAAGCTGCTAAACATGGTGAAGTTGTAGTTTTACTAAATTCTGATTTATGGCTTCAAAAAAAGAAGGGTAAGGAATTTCTCCCTTTTATTGAAAGAACTATAATTATGAATGAGTTAAAAAATGTTATTGATGTTATAGAATTTGATGATTTAGATAAGACGTGCATCGATGGTCTTAAAAAAGTAAAAAATAAATATCCAAAATCAATTATTAAATTTGCAAATGGAGGTGATAGAAATAATAATACAACACCAGAATCAATATTCTGTGAAAAAAATAATATACAATTACTTTGGGGTATAGGTGGTGACAATAAATCAAATTCTAGTTCTTGGATTTTACAAAAATGGAAAGAAGATAATTAAGGATATAATTTTCTTGTAACCCAACCATCATTTTCCATACGGAATTCAAGTCTGTCATGCAATCTGAATGGCATATCTTGCCAAAATTCAATTAATACAGGCGCTACTAAGTAACCGTTCCAATGTGAAGGTCTTGGTACATCATTATCTGAAAATTTTTTTTCAAACTCTTGTACTCTTTTAGTTAATGTAGATCTATTGTCTAGTTCTTCTGACTGTAACGAAGCCCAAGCTCCTATTCTACTTCCTAGTGGCCTTGAATTATAATATTCATCAGCTTCAGCGTTTGAAATTTGTGAAACATTACCTTCTATTCTTATTTGTCTTTGAAGTGTTTTCCAATGAAAATTTAAAGCTACACTATCATTGTTTTTAATTGCTCTACCTTTTTTACTATTTGAATTTGTGTAAAAAACAAACCCTTTATCATCATATGATTTAAGTAAAACAATTCGCGAGCTTGGTTTGCCGTCAGAAGATATAGTAGCAAGGTTCATAGCATTTGGATCATTGATTTCACTTTCCTTTGCCTCTTCAAACCATTCTTGAAAAAGTTCAATTGGTTTTTTATCAGAATTTATTAATTTTTGATTTGATTGCATATTATAGATATGAATATTATTTTATAAGTATATATATCTATATTTATAAAAAAACACTGATTTACAATATGTTGATGCAAAATAAAAAAGGTCTGATTATGGGAGTGGCAAATGACAGATCTATTGCTTGGGGTATTGCGAAAAAATTAGCAGAACAGGGAGGAGAAATTGCACTTACTTATCAAGGAGAAGCTCTTAAGAAAAGAGTTCAGCCACTTGCGGAGGAAATAGGGTCTAACACTATTATTCCTTGTGATGTTTCAGACTCACAAAGTATGAATAATGTATTTGAAACACTTAAAAATAAATGGGGTGAATTAGATTTTCTTGTTCATGGAATTGGTTTTTCCAACAAAGATGAATTAAGAGGTAAATATTACAATACATCTTCTGATAATTTTAAACAAACTATGCATATATCATGTTATTCTTTTACAGAGGCTTGTAGGCTAGCAGAACCTTTAATGAATAATGGTGGATCAATTTTAACTTTAACATATTATGGATCAGAACAAGTTATGCCTCATTATAATGTTATGGGAGTTGCAAAAGCAGCTTTAGAGGCAAGTGTTAGATATTTAGCAGTTGATTTGGGAGAAAAAAATATAAGAGTTAATGCCATTAGTGCTGGCCCAATTAAAACTTTGGCAGCATCAGGAATAGGTGATTTTAGATTTATTCTAAAATGGAACGAACTTAATGCTCCGCTTAAAAGAAATGTAAATCAGCAAGATGTTGGAAATTCTGCTTTGTATCTCTTAAGTGATCTTGGAAGTGCTGTTACTGGTGAGATACAACATGTCGATTGTGGCTATCATACTGTAGGAATGGTTGCAGTTGATGAGAGTGAAAGTGTTTCAGAATTATTAGGTGAATTTACAAATTCTAAAAAATGACTTCTAATTCAATAGGAAAAATCTTTAACTTTACCACATGGGGAGAAAGCCATGGCAAAGCTATTGGTTGTGTTGTCGATGGAGTTCCATCAAACATAAATTTAACTGAAAAAGATATTCAACCCTATTTAGATAAAAGAAAACCTGGTCAGTCGAAATTTACAACTCAAAGAAAAGAAGAGGATAAAGTTGAAATACTATCTGGAACTTTTGAAGGAAAAACAACAGGTCATCCTATTTCTCTAATTATTTACAATCAAGATCAGAGATCAAAAGATTATGGTGATATCAAAAGTAAATTTAGACCAGGTCATGCAGATTACACATATTGGAAAAAATATGGCATAAGAGATTATAGGGGTGGTGGTAGATCTAGTGCTAGAGAAACTGCAATGAGAGTAGCAGCAGGCGCAATAGCAAGAAAAATCATAAAAAATAAAATAAAAAATCAAGTTGTAATAACAGGTGCATTAATTCAAATAGGTAATCATAAAATTAATTATGAGAATTGGAATAATAATTTTATTTCAAAAAATAATTTTTGGAGTCCTGATAAAAAAATTATTAAAACATGGGAAAACGAAATACAAACTGCAAGAAAATCTGGTTCCTCTTTAGGTGCTATAATTGAAATTAGAGTAAAAGGTTTGCCCGCTGGATTAGGAGAGCCTATTTATGAAAAAATAGACTCCGATATAGCTAAGGCATTGATGTCTATTAATGCTGTTAAGGGTGTAGAAATGGGAAATGGCTTTAGCAGTGTTTATGAAACTGGAATTTCTAATGTTGATGAAATGAGAATTAAAAATAAAAAACCTTTTTTTCTTTCAAATAATAATGGTGGAGTTCTTGGAGGCATTACAACTGGTCAAGAATTAATTACTAGATTTGTAGTAAAACCGACGAGTTCAATATTATCAACAAAAAAAACAATTAATACTAAATTAAAAGAAACAACAATATCTACTAAAGGTCGTCATGATCCATGTGTTGGTATAAGGGCTGTTCCTGTTGGTGAAGCAATGGTTGCCACAACTATAGCTGATCATTGTTTAAGATTTCTTTAAAATACTGTAAATTAAAAATTCTTTATTTCCTTTTGGTCCAGTTATTGGACTTTCGACTAAGCCTACAACTTCAGCCTTAATTGTTTTTTTAAACCAATTCGATATATCATTACATACTTTTTCATGAATCAATGGATCTTTCACAATACCTTTTTTCAAATTTATTTTATTAGTTTCAAATTGCGGCTTAATTAGTGAAATAATCTCAGCTTTACTTGATAAAAGCTTCAAGCTAGGTTCTATAACTTTTGTTAGACTAATGAAACTAACATCGCAGACTACCAAATTAATTCTTTCATAAATTATTGAGTTATCTAAATATTTAGCATTAAAATTTTCTATACTGATAATTTTTTTTTCTTTTTTTAATTTTTCATGAAGTTGATTTGTACCGACATCAATAGAATATATTTTTTTAGCGTTTTTTTTTAAAAGAACTTCTGTGAATCCACCAGTTGATGAACCGATATCTAGACAAATTTTATTTTCAATATCAATCTTAAAATGATCAATCGCTTTCAGTAATTTGAATGCACCTCTTGATACCCATAGAGGATGAAGTTGTTTAATTTTTATTTTTGAGTTTTCATTAAAACTGTTACCACTTTTGGTAATAATTTTATCATTTACATAAACTTGGCCGGCCATAATCATAGATTGGGCTTTTGATTTAGTATCAGCTAAGTTTCTATCCATTAAAAGCTGATCAAGTCTTATTTTAAGATTTTTACTCAAATTTGAAAATTACTTAAAATCTTCTTTTGAGACTTTATTGTTTTCTTGCTTAATTTTTTTAATTTGGCTTTCAATACTTTTTAATTTTTCCTCACACGCTTTTTTTAAATTCATTCCTTCTTCGTAAAGTTTTACAGATTCTTCTAAATCAACTTCACCATTTTCTAATTTCTCTACAATAGACTCGAGTTTTTTTAAATTATTTTCAAAATTATTATCTTTATTCATTAGATGTATCTATTTTTATTATATTTGATGTCTCTATATCATATATTAAACCATAAACTTTATTATTACTTTTTATTGTAAACAAAATCCTATTATTATCAATCATATCTATATCTGTAATTTTATGCCCTTTTTCTAAATTTAAATTATAATCAATTAAATTTGTTTCTAAATTACTTTGTTTTTTTGTAGTTTTTATATACAAACCATAAACAAGAGCTAAAAAGCAAATAACAATTAATATACCTAAAAATATTACAATAAATTTAAGAATTTTTTGAGACATGAACGAATTCTATAATCTTAAATTAACTATAAATAAACAATTAAGTTCACAAAGATTAGATAAAGTGCTCGTTTCAAAATTGGAAGGGTATTCAAGAACACAAATAAAAACTTTAATATTAAATGGTAATGTAAGTCTTGATGAAAAGGAAATAAAAGATCCATCTTACATAACTAAAGAAAATGAAAATTACTTTATAAATATTATCTTGAAACAAGAAACAAAACATTCAGCTGAAAATATTGACTTAAACATTATTTTTGAAGATGAAGATCTAATCGTTATAAATAAACCTCCAAATTTAGTAATGCATCCAGCTCCTGGAAATGAAAGCGGCACTCTTGTGAATGCTCTTATGCATTACACTAATAATCAACTAAGTAATTTAGATAATAATGCTAGACCAGGAATAGTCCATCGTTTAGATAAAGACACAAGTGGAATTCTTGTTGTTGCAAAAAATAATAATGTTCATATTAATTTAGCCAAACAATTCAAAGAACATACGATATCTCGTAGATATAAAGCAATAGTTTGGGGAATGCCTGATAATCAATCAATTGAAGGGTACATAGAGAGAAATAGGAAAAATAGAAAAAAAATGAGTTTAAATAATAAGGGTTTTGGAAAATATTCTAAAACCGATATTAAATTAGAAAAAACTTTTGGTATTGCTAGTATAGTTGACTGCCATTTACACACTGGAAGAACACATCAAATTAGACTTCATCTAACTTCTAAAAATTCTCCTATAATTGGTGATAAGATTTATGGAAAAAGTAAAATTAATCAATTTGGAAAAGATAAAAATACATTTAATAAATTCATGATTTTAAAAAATTTTGAAAGACAAGCATTACATGCCTATCATCTAGGTTTTGATCATCCAACATCAAAAAAAAGGATGAATTTTGATATTGAAATTCCTGAAGATTTTAAGAATTTAATTGAATTATTGCTTAAATATTAAATTATATTTTATTTGTGGTATAGGCGTATTATGAATTTACCGGTACTATCAAGCGAAGGAAATTTAGCAGTATACTTGCAGGAAATTAAAAAATTTCCGATGCTCACAGCCGAAGAGGAGTACATGTTAGCTAAACGTTATAAGGAACATGGAGATTCAGATGCTGCTCATAAACTAGTTACAAGTCACCTTCGATTAGTTGCCAAAATAGCAATGGGGTACAGAGGATATGGCTTACCAGTTACAGACTTAATTTCAGAAGGTAATGTTGGTATCATGCAAGCAGTTAAAAGATTTGACCCAGAAAAAGGTTTTAGATTAGCAACATATGCAATGTGGTGGATAAGAGCTCAAATTCAAGAATATGTTTTACATAGTTGGTCTTTAGTAAAAATTGGAACTACCGCTGCACAGAAAAAACTTTTTTTTAATTTACGTAAAATTAAAAATCAACTTACCTCAATTGACTCAGGAAATTTATCACCAGAAAATGTTAGAGAAATTGCTACTAGACTCGATGTGAAAGAAGGTGAAGTAATAGATATGGAAAATAGACTTTTTACTTCGGATCAATCTTTAAATGTTAAACTAGGTGAAGAACATGATACAGAATGGCAGGATTTAATAGAAGATAAACAAGAAACTCATGATAGAATTATTGAAAATAAAGATGAGCTTAATTATCGAAGAAGTTTATTTTCAAAAGCTTTTGAAGTTTTAAACGAAAGAGAAAAAGA
Source organism: uncultured Alphaproteobacteria bacterium (assembly GCA_902541215.1). Classification (GTDB taxonomy): domain Bacteria; phylum Pseudomonadota; class Alphaproteobacteria; order HIMB59; genus CACPNW01. The sequence goes on from CACBPV010000003.1 coordinate 56,320, forward strand.
AATTATAAAACTTAGAAAACTAAGTGAAAATCCCTTAAAATTAGAAGACTTGAGTAAAAAGTATAAAATTAGTAGAGAAAGAGTAAGGCAAATTGAAGAGAAAGCATTAGAAAAACTTCAAAAAGAAATTTCAAATATTAGATAAAGTTCCATTTATATCAATCGTCTCTTTTCTGTCTGGCCCTGTTGAAACAACTGAAATATTAGTTTCCATAAGATCCTCAAGTATTTTAATATATTTTTTAGCATTTTCTGGAAGATCATTAAATTTGTTAATTCCTGCAGTTGATTTTTCCCAACCATCAACTTTATTATAAATAGGCTTTATTTTATCGAATAAAAATTCTTCACTTGGTAAATAATCATAATGTTTGCCATCAATTAAATATCCAGTGCATACATTAATTTCTTTTAGCTCGTCTAAAACATCGAGTTTAGTAAGTACAATATCCGTAATACCATTAAGTTTGATAGATTGTTTTAAAAGAACACTATCAAACCATCCACACCTTCTTTTTCTTTTTGTGACAGTGCCAAATTCTTGACCTTTTTCACCCAGATGTTCTCCAATCTCATCCATTAACTCTGTTGGAAATGGGCCTGATCCTACTCTAGTGGTATATGCTTTTGTAATTCCTAAGATTTTGTGGTTTTTTCTATCACTAAAACCTGTACCAGAGAATATCTGCCCTGATATTGTATTTGATGATGTAACATAAGGATACGTTCCGAAATCAATGTCTAACATTGAACCTTGTGCCCCTTCAAAAACAATATTTTTATTTTTTTGACCTAATTCATTTATTATTTTCCATAATGGAACACTAAAAGAGTTAAGATAATTAGACATGGATAAAAGTTCTTCATAATAATTATGTGTAATTTTATGAATATGTTTTGAAATTTTATCTTTATGAAATTCATAAAGGTTATCAATTTTTTGTTTTAAAAATATTGGATCTTTTAGATCACAAATTCTTATTGCTCTTCTACCTACTTTATCTTCGTATGCTGGACCAATGCCTTTTTTAGTTGTGCCAAGTTCTTTTTTACCTCTAGTGGTTTCATTAATTTCATCAAGAAGTTTATGAAGAGGTAAAATTAAACATATATTGTCAGCTATATATAAATTGTCTTCGTTTACTTCTATTCCTTGTTCTTTAAGGTTATCAATTTCATTAATTAGTGCCCACGGATCTAAAACAACACCATTACCAATAGCACATTTTTTATTATTAATTATTCCTGAAGGTAATAAATTAAGTTTATAAACATTATTATCTACTTTAATTGTATGACCTGCATTATTTCCACCTTGATATCTGACTATCAAGTCAGCTTTAGAAGAAATCCAATCAACAATTTTGCCTTTGCCTTCATCTCCCCATTGGGTTCCAACTATCGTATAAAACATTAGATTTGCTTAACTATATTATTAATCAGATAATACTTGATTCCAAATTTTTTTGCCTCTTTTTTTATATCAATATTATCTTCAAAAGTTTTGAACAGACTATAACCTTTATTTATTAATTTTTGTTTGATTTTATCAGTTGTATTGAATGCAATTAAAATTTTTTTATTTTGATTGATTAAAGATGAAGATCTTAAAATTGTATCCATGTAACAAGTATATCCTATAGCAGTCTCAGAATTACTGCCATATTTTAAATTATATCGGCCTCCTCCAGCTATTTCACCTCTCACATTTTTCGCAAAAAATGTAAATTTTATCCCCTTGTAGTAATTTTTATTTTTTTGTAAGTCAAAAAAATCTACATTTAAAGAGTCGTTCTTTGAAGTTTTAATTAAATTAGCAATTTTTACCAGTCTTTCAACTTCATTTGAAAATCCTATTATTTTATTTAACTTTGATAAATATTTTTTTTTGGTTTGAATTGAACCAGAACATAAATATAAAGTTTTAAATGAATAATATAATTCATTTTTTTTCAATAACTTTAAACAATTATTAATATCTTTTAATTTAATATACTTTTTTAATTTATTTTTTAAATTTTTATTAGTTATTTTTTTAAGTAAACTATCGAGAAAAAGTGGTGCTGTAATTTCAATAATGATATTTTTAACTCCAATTTTTTTTAGAGTTTCGTAAGCAAGATTAATAATTTCTACATCCGCCTTATAGCTTTCAGATCCAATGATCTCAGCACCAACTTGTTGAAATTGTCTTTCAGGTCTTAAAATTGTTCCTACTTTTCGAACAACTTCTCCATAATAGCATAGCTTAAGTGGTCGTACTTTATTTGCTAGTCTAGATGAGGCAATTCTAATTATTTGTGGGGTTATATCATTTCGAATACTTAATTGATCATTTTTTTTATTTGTCTTTAATGTTAGAGTATTACTATCTAAATTTTTACTAAACTCAACTAGTGGAGTCTTAATTAAAGTAAAACCATTATCTCTAAAATAATTTATTATGCTATTTTTATATTTGTGCTCTATAGATGCATCAAAATTAAGACTATCTTTAAAACCTGCGGGTACTAAAAATTTATTAACCAAGATAAGGCCTTACTAATTTTTTTATTTCTAGAGATTTTTTTTTAACCTCATTAACTTCTTGCCCTTCAACTAATATTCTGACTAATGGTTCAGTCCCAGATAACCTTACAAGAGATCTTATTTTTTTATTATTATATAGTTTATCTTTTTTTAAATTATCAAGAATTTTTAACAGCTTGGTATTCTTTGTTTTATAACTTAAGTTAATTTTTTCCTGGGTAAAGTCATTGTACAAATCAAAAAGTTTACTCGCCTTATTTTTATTTGATATCAAAATTTCAGAGATTTTTAAAGCTGCCAAAATTCCATCGCCAGTATTAGAATATTCTGACAATATTATATGTCCTGATTGTTCACCACCTATCATAGATTTGGATTTTTTCATTTGATTTATTACATTTATATCTCCAACAGATGTTCGCTTAATCTTTAATTTTAATTTATTTGTGAGATAATTTTCTAATCCCATATTAGACATTACCGTTATAATAACATCATGTTGATTAGATTTTTTCTGAGGTTTTATATAACTTTTACATAACAATCCTATAATTTTATCACCATCAACTTCTTTTCCTTCTTCATCTACAACTATTAACCTATCTCCATCACCATCAAATGCAAATCCAATATCAGCTTTTTCTTTTATGACATTTTGTGAGAGTGATTTAACATCAACTGCACCACAGTTTTTATTAATATTTAATCCATCTGGATTATTATTTATGGCGATTATATTATGGCCTAACTCCCAGAATAAATTTGGAGCTATATTATATGTGGCTCCATTCGCACAATCTAAAATAATTTTTAATTTTCTCTTGGAAGATGTTTTACTTAAAGTACTTTTTAAAAATTCTGAGTATCTACCTGAGGCATCTTCCAGTCTTCTTGCATTTCCAGATACAAATGTGTTGTTTGAAATTTTAGAATATTTTTTATTATCTAAAACTATTTTTTCAACCTTTTGCTCTATCAATGAACTGAGCTTTGTTCCAGTACTATCAAAAAATTTCAGCCCATTATATTCATACGTGTTATGAGAAGCTGTAATCATTACACCAATATCTGCTCTTAAAGTTTTAATCATTAATGGTACAGCTGGTGTTGGAAGGGGGCCGACTAAAATTACATCCATACCCATAGAAATAAATCCGGCTGTCACAAGTGGTTCATATAAATAACCAGACAATCTAGTGTCTTTGCAGATTACAACCCTGCTATTTTTAGCATTTTTCTTTTTTAGAAGGAATGCAACTGTTTTTGAAATTTTTAGACAAGTTTCAGCAGAAAGAGGTTCCTCATTAACTAAGCACCGTATACCATCGGTACCAAATATTTTAGACATTTATGTCTTTTATTCAAAAAAATAAATAAAGTGAAGTAATTAAATTAGTTTGCCGGTGCTGTTGCAGATCCACCTGTTTTTGGAACAGATGTGGCTGGTTTTTTTGGTGTGTTTATATCATTATCAAAATCATCACGAGTTGGCTTTATACCTTTAATTAAATCTTTAATTTCATCACCTGATAATGTTTCATACTCTAAAAGCCCTTTAGCAACTATATGCAGTTCTTCGATATTATCTTGAAGAATTTTTCTACAATTATTTTCAGCCTCTTCTGCAAGAGATCTTACTTCTTCATCAATTAATTTTGCTGTAGAGTCAGATAAATTTTTTGATTGTGCAACAGAATGCCCAAGGAAAACCTCCTCGCTATCACTGTTATATCTCAAACGACCTAATTTTTCACTCATCCCCCATTCGGTAATCATTTTTTTTGATAGATTTGTTACCATTTGTATATCGCTTGCTGCACCATTTGTAATTTTATCTTTACCAAAAATCATCTCTTCTGCAATTCTGCCCCCAGTAGCTATTAATAAATGCGCTTTCATTTGATCTTTTCGCATAGACAACTGATCCTTTTCAGGAAGTCTCATAACCATACCTAAGGCTCTACCTCTCGGTATTATTGTCGCTTTATGTATCGGATCGGAAGCTGGTGAGTGAAGGGTTGCAACTGCATGACCAGCTTCATGGTAAGCAGTAAGTTTCTTTTCATCTTCTGACATGACCATGGATCTTTTTTCTGCACCCATCATCACTTTATCTTTAGCACTTTCAAAATCTTCAAGTGTAACCATTCTTTTATTTTTTCTAGCTGCTAATAATGCTGCTTCATTAACTAAGTTTGCTAAATCAGCTCCAGAAAAACCTGGGGTTCCCCTTGCAATAATTTTTGAGTCAAATTTTGGTGAAACTTTAATTTTTTTAATATGAACTTTAAGTATTTTATCTCTTCCCATTACATCAGGATTATTAACTGTTATTTGACGGTCAAATCTTCCTGGTCTAAGTAAAGCTGGATCAAGAACATCAGGTCTATTTGTTGCGGCAATAATAATTACACCTGCATTAGCTTCAAACCCATCCATCTCAACAAGAAGTTGATTAAGAGTTTGTTCTCTTTCGTCATTCCCGCCACCAAGACCTGCACCACGGTGCCTTCCAACAGCGTCAATTTCATCAATAAAAACTATACAAGGTGCATTTTTTTTACCTTGATCAAACATATCTCTAACTCTACTAGCTCCAACCCCTACGAACATTTCAACAAAATCTGAACCTGAAATAGAAAAGAAAGGAACATTTGCTTCACCTGCAATTGCTCTTGCAAGTAATGTTTTTCCAGTACCGGGAGGGCCTACTAGAAGTGCGCCTCTTGGAATCTTACCACCTAATCTAGAAAACTTTGAAGGATCTTTTAAAAATTCAACTACTTCTTCCAATTCTTGTTTAGCTTCATCTATACCTGCTACATCGTCAAATGTAACTTTACCTACAGCCTCGTTTAATAATTTAGCTTTAGATTTACCAAAACCCATTGCTTTTCCACCACCGCCTTGCATTTGGCGCATAAAGAAGATCCAAACTCCAATTAGAAGAAGCATAGGAAACCATGAAAGTAATACACTTAGAAGTGGATGCATTGATCTTTCAGAAGGCTCAGCAGTAATTTTTACCCCACTTTCATTTAATTTATCTACCAAATTGGGATAATTGGGAACATATGTGCTAAATGATCGACCATCATTTAGAAAGCCTGTAACTGTGCTTCCATTAATATTAACTTCAGAAACATTTCCACTTTCTGTTGCTGCTATGAAGTCAGAAAAGGATATTTTTGAAGTATTTCTATTATTAGAAGTTCCTTGGAAAAGATTGAAAAGCACAATTAAGAGCAATCCAATTATAATCCATAATACAACGTTTTTACTGATGTTTTTCATCTATTTATTACATAGGAATTTATTATAAAAACACAATAGTTTTGTAGAAAATTAAACAGTTTTTCTCAAAAATGTAAGAAAATCATCATTTTTTTTAACAATCATACCCTTAAGATTAAAATTATTAAAATTTAATTTCTTCATTTCACTTATTAAGATTCTAGTTTTTTTTGATCGTGGCGCGTTAGATTCATAAAATAAATATTGATAAATTCTTCGTATAATATTTTCAGAATTAATTTCATTCAAATTCTTCATATTATCAAGACCAACAATAATTTTTTTACTATCGATCTTAATAATATTTTTAAGAAGTATCTCAAATATCATTTGAATGAAATATGGTGAATAAAAAAGAATGCTCTCAAAATCTTTATTTATTTCTTTAATAGTTTTTTGGTCAGATTTTTTAAGAAAATTTCTTATTGTAGGACGAGTATAGTCTAAATTAAAATTTGATGGATCATTAATATATTCTATTTTATTTTTCTTATTATAATTCAATAATGCATCTTTAGAAAAATATAAAAGTGGTCTAATAATGCAAACTTTATTATAAAGTGAGAATTCAGACATTGATTTTAAACCATAAAAGTCACTTCCAGCTATCTTTCTATTCAAAAAAGTTTCTAAATTATCATCTTTGTGATGAGCAACAAATAAATGCAAAAAATTATTTTTAATACAAAAATCTGTAAGTAAATTATAACGATTATTTCTAGCCTCATTCATACTTTTCTTACTAACATTCACTTGATTTACAGTTAGAATTTTAGAGGTAATGTTGTTTTTATTCAAGTTGGTAGAAATATATTTGGCTTCCTGATTAGAATTTTTTCTAATACGATGATCTACAATTAAAGCCATCAAGTTTCCTTTTTTGTATTTTACAAAAGCATTTACAAGGAATAATAATGACATGCTATCCGGACCACCTGAAACTGCTACAGCGACAGACGGGTTTTTTTCAAAAGTATATTTTTTTTCTATGTTTTTAATGAATTCTTTATTAGTGAGCTTCATTCATTATTTTCTAAGCAATTATACTCAACAATTTGTTTTTTTGTTTGAGGAATTATTTTATTTTTAGGGAAATCTATAATTAATTTTTCCATAGTTTTACAAGCCTCAACAGTTTTTTCAACTTGGTATAATGACTGAGAAAGTTTTAAAAGCATTTCTGCAGCTTTAATACTATCTGGAAATTTTTGGAAACCTTCTGCAAATATAAGTGCTGCTTCTCTATGATTTTTTTCTAAAATATATAATTCTCCAAGCCAATAATGTGCTGAACCTGATAGTTGATTATCGGGATTATCTGCAATAAACTGCTCAAATAAAGTTTTTGCATCCTGCCATTTTTTATCTCTAATATTATCAAATGCTACTTGGAATTGATCTTCTGGTGATAGCTCCTTCTCTTTTTCATTAGAATTTACTTCTTGATCGTTAGATACAACCTCTTCATTTGTATCATTTGTGTTTTTTGAAATATTTAATGTTCCAAGTGTATTTTCAGTTTCAGTATCATTTAATGTATTGCTTTTTACTTCAGAACTATCTTGTAAAACTTCATCTGTATTTACTTTTACATTATTTGAAGGAATAGATTGTAAATTGTTAATAACTATTTCTAAGTTTTCTAACTTATTAAAAATATCATCTAATTGAAAATACAATTCCTCTAAGTTAGACGTTAAGTTTTTTATATCATTTTCAATATCATATATTCGTAAATCAATAGCAGTAAGATTCTTTACAAAATCATTATTTGTTTCACTAGATTGACTTGATGAACTTGAAAATACTTCTTTAGAAAGATCGGAGACTTCTCTTTGTAATCTCTCTAATTGCTGGTTAATTGTAAGTTCATTTTCATTAGAATAAACATAACATGAAAAAAATATGATTATTGTAGTGAGTATGTATTTAAACATTAACAGTTTTTAATTTCTAATTGCGATAGAAATGTGGCGCTATATCAATATAGCGCCAAAGTATTAAGGGAAAAGGATTAGTTAACTATAGTTACTGATCGTCTATTTTGAGCCCATGCTCCATCGTTGGATCCAACAACAGCAGGTCTTTCTTTACCATAACTAATAGTTGAAACTCTGTCTGGATTTATTCCTAATCCAATTAGGTAATTTTTAACAGCTTGAGCTCTTTTTTCACCAAGAGCTAAGTTGTACTCTCTAGTTCCTCTTTCATCACAGTGTCCTTCAATTGTGACAGAAACATCACTATTTTGCTTAAGCCATGCAACCTGATCTTGAAGTAACTCCAAAGCGTCTGAATCTAAATCTGAACTATCATATCCAAAAAAAACTCTATCACCAACATTAACAATTAAATCTTCCTGGGATCCTGAAACAATTCCACTTCCTGCAGTTTCAGTAATAGTTCCTTCTGAAGAAACATCACTTTCTGAACCACTTGATCCTGAACCTGAAGAATCAGCAGAGTCTTTAGGTGTAGTTGCACATGCGGCAACAAATAAAACCATAAATATAGAGATAAAAAACTTGTAAAACATAAATATTTGCTCCCTTAATACTTTGAGTAGATATACTAAATTATTCAGAATTCCTTAACATTTTTTTTTGAATTTCGTATATTTTTTTGTATTATATTGAATTAGTGCATCAAGGGAGACCAAGCTGGATCAGAGCCACCCAAGGGAGTTATTACTTTTCTTTCATTAAATCCAGTTAAATCAATAGAATATAGACTAGATTCACCCCCTGATCCATCCTCAGCAGTTCTTTCTTCTTTAAAGTACATCAAAAATCTACCATTTGGAGCCCATGTAGGCCCCTCAACATGGAATGATTTAGCAATCATTCTTTCATTAGAACCATCCACCTCCATAACACCTATATAAAATTGTCCTCCCTCTTGTTTAGTGAATGCAATCATATCACCTCTTGGAGACCAGACTGGAGTGTAGTAACTTCCTGCTTCTCTGCTAATTCTCTTAATATTTTTTCCATTATTATCGCATACATACAAATGCCTTCTTCCACTTCGATCTGAATTAAAAACTATTTTTTTTCCATCAGGTGAAAAGCTCGCCGAAACATCAATTGAAGAATTATTAGTAACTCTTTCTGCAATTCTTGTTTTTAGATCAAGAATGTAAATTTCGGAATTGCCAATTTCTGGGTCAGTGTAAGACATAACTATTTGATTACCGTCAGGTGAAAAACGTGGAGCAAATGTCATTCCTGGGAATTCACCTACTATTTCTTGTTTACCAGTTTCTATATCAAATATGTAAACTCTCGGATTATTTCTATTTACATAAGACATGTATGTAATTTTTTGTGAATTAGGAGAAAACCTCGGAGTTAATACCAGGTATGATCCATCTGTTAAAAAACGATGATTTGATTGATCCTGATCCATTATTGCTAATCTTTTTTGTTTATTTTCTTTTGGACCTGTCTCAGCAACATAAACTATTCTTGTATCAAAGTATCCGCCTTCGCCAGTTATATTTTTAAAAATGGAGTCTGAAATAATATGAGCAACTCTCCTCCAATTTTTTTCACTAGTCTCGTATTTTTTTCCAACAATTTGCTTTTGTTGAAAAACATCAAACAATCTGTATTCTACAGATATCTTTCCATTGTTTGTTGAAATTCTTCCAGAAACTAAATGTTGAGCCTTAATTAATTTCCAATCTTCAAATCTAGGTTTATTTGATAAAGACTCATTATCTTGAATAAAAGATCTTTTATCTATTGGTAAAAAAAGCCCAGACCTTTCTAAGTTATCTGAAATAACAGTTGAAATATTTTTACCTACTTTAGTTAATTGTGAATTTTCTGAGTATAGCTCTGTCACTGCTATAGGAGTTGGTTTCACACTACCTTGTGTAAGAGTCACTTCTAATGAATAGACTTTAAAATTAGAAAATAAAAATAAGGTTATTAAGAAAAATCTTTTCATCAATATCCTTTCATAATACTATAATCAAAAGTAATTGTAAGATTTTTCCATAGATTATATTTATCTTTTGGAAGTTTTAACGGTGTACATTCTGGGTTTAATAGAGTTCTCATTGCGCTATCTGTAATCGGACCATAAAATGGATTAGTTTTAGCTATATTTGTGTCAACAATGCGGATACTATTTGGTGAAACCTTCATATTTTGTAATACTTTTGCTGAAATTGTTACTTTGTCTCCTCTTTTTATAACTGCACCCGCTGGAGCATTCCAACAAGAAGATAATTGCTGCCTCAACATGTCAATTTCAGATATTGATAGCATAATATTCTCATCAGTATCATCTGTACTTTTATTATCAACCTCTTCAACCTCTTCTTTAACTTCATTTTGAACTATATTTGTTTTTTCATTTCTTAAATCTTTAAGCATTGATGCTATGCTAAAATCTTTCTCAGGTTTCGGCTTTGGTTTAGATACGGTTTTATCATTTTCCAACTTTGGTTTATCCCTTATGTTTGTTTCAACATCTAAATCCGATTTAACATTTTCATTATTTATAATTTTTGGCTTTGGCTTGAGTTTTGGTTTAATTATATCAGTTTTAATTGTTTCTACTTTTTTCTTAACCTCTAAAATTTCCTTTTCTTTGATAACTACTTTTTTTGTTTCCTTAACTTCTAAATTTGAAGTTTGTTTCATTTCCAAAACTGGTTGATTTGGATTAGTTTTTTCTTCAATTTCAGATTTATTTATTTCAACATTTTTTTTTACTTCTAATTGATCTGATGAATTAAATTTTTTTTGCTTAGTAATTGTTTCCTTATTTTTATTTTCTGGTTTTTTAATATCAGATTTTTTCAAATTGGTATTTTCGTCAACATTAAGTATTTCAATAGGTATTACGTTTGGAACATAGATTTCTTTTGTAGAAAAAAAATTTGGTAAGCCGACCATAAACAAAAGGATAATTAAATGTATTAGTGTTGAAAAAATAACTCCTGATGTTTTAGGATTTAAATTTTCAAAAAAGTTTATAATTTTTAAACTATTATAGCTTATACGATCCATCTATTGCTCAAGATTTTGAGTAATTAATGCAACTTTAATATATCCTGCTGAATTTATTATGGACATAATTTCCATAATCCTTCCATAAGCTACCACTCTATCACCTCGTATATAAATTCTTGCTTCTGTGTTTTGTTCAGTAATAGCGTTTAGTCGAGGAATTAAATTTTCTACTTCAACCTTTGATTCTCCAATGTAGACTTCTCCATCTAACTTAACGGTTATCTCAATTGGATCTTTAATATCAGTTAATGCAGTAGCTTTAACCTTTGGTAAATCAACTTTAATTCCAACCGTTAGAAGAGGTGCGGTAACCATAAAAACAATTAGTAAAACAAGCATAACATCTACAAAAGGTGTAACGTTAATTTCACTCATTTGAGTGTACCTTTGCTTTTTTCTTTTGTTTAAATTATTTGAAGTAATCAATTTATTTTTTCTCTAATTGTCTAAAAAAAATTGTTGAGAATTCATCCATAAATGTTTCCAAGGATATAAAATATTTTGATAAATCGTTTGAAATTTTATTGTAAGCAACTACAGCAGGTATAGCCACAAAAAGACCTAATGCAGTTGCAAAAAGGGCCTCAGCAATTCCTGGTGCAACTACGGCTAAATTTGTATTTTGAGCTATTGCAATAGATTTAAAACTATTCATTATACCCCAGACTGTTCCAAATAACCCAATAAAAGGTGCAGTTGATCCAGCAGTTGCGAGAAATGTTAAATTTCTTTCAACATTTTCACTTTCTTTATTGAAAACAACTGTCATAGATCTCATCATTCTATCTTTTAAAGAATTAATATCAGATGTATCATTTTCAAACTGAGCTTTACTTTTTTTCCACTCTAAAATTGCAGCACAAAATAATTTTGATTTTGGATCTGTCTGATTAAAGTTTAAAGTTTCATATAAATCTTCAAATGAATTTCCAGACCAAAAAATATCTTCAAATTCTTTTTCAAGTTTTTTTAATTGTCTAATTCTTAAAATTTTTGAAATTATTACATTCCAAGAATAAATAGAGGCTAAGATTAATATTATAATTACAGATTTGACAACAATGTCAGCCTGCATGAATAAAGCAAGCATTGAAAAATCTGGCGCTTCTGTAGATAAATTTGTACTATTAATATCTGCCATAATTATTATTTTTTAATTTTTTCAAGATCGCTACTATGAACCATAACCCAAAACCCTGGTCTATTTTTTTCACATAATGCTATTACTGGTGTCTTACCCTCCTCTTTCGCAAGTTTTGCAGTATCATCCCATAAACTAATTGCTGTATGTTTTGCTCTTAGTTTACATTCTATAAATAATTCTTCATGGATTACATCAGCTCTTGTCACTTTACCATTACCGCCACTCAAAGGTGTTCTTTTCCCATTGAAATAGTTTGCAACATCTCTTTCTCTTTTTTTCCAGGCTTTATCAGGCATCTATATTCCTTTCATTAGGCAGTGAGTGAAGATAGAACATTATCATCAACTTCAAAATTTGATGATACAACTTGAACGTCGTCATTGTCTTCTAAAACTTCAAGTAATTTAAATAGTTTGTCCGCTGTTTCTTTTCCAATATTTATATTATTTTTACTTTTCCAAATTAAATTTGCAGAGTTAGTCTGACCATACTGTTTAATTAATTTATCATTAAGTTCATGCAAATGGTTTTGATCACAGTATATTGAATATTCTGTTTCATTAATTTCATAATCTTCACTATTATTTTCAATAAGAAATTCTAAGAGTTGATCTTCTTTTACTAAGTTTTTATCGAGAGTGATATTTCCAAATCTGTCAAAACCAAAACTAACACTTCCTGTTTCACCCAAATTACCTCCATATTTACTAAAAGAGGACCTAATCTCAGCAGCTGTTCTATTTTTATTATTTGTAAGTGCTTCGACTATTATTGCAATACCTTCAGGACCATATCCTTCATATCTTACTTCTTCATAATTGCTATCAGAATCATTTCCTTGACCTTTTTTTATTGCTCTCTCAATATTATCTTTTGGCATATTGAGTGACTTGGCCGACGAAATTGCAGATCTTAATCTAATATTACTCTCAATATCTTCGCCTCCTACTTTGACAGCAACAGAAATTTCTCTTCCAAGTCTTGAGAAAACTTTTGCTCTTTTTTTATCTTGAGCACCTTTACGATGCATAATATTTTTAAATTTCGAGTGCCCTGCCATTACGAGTAGATTTATAAATATTTAATCCGATGTTAGTAAAGATATAAAATATTAGATAAATGTGTCTAATATATGTAAATTATGCCTCTTGAATTGGGGTGATATTTTTAGCTAAACCAGTATTAATATCAATCTCTATTAAAGCCCCACATACTGTTATGTTTTCAGTAGCAGGTGTAAATCTACCTTCTGCCCTGTACCCCTTAACAAATCCATGTATTGGATTATTTATATCAAAACCAATTATTGAATTATAATCACCTGACATCCCCACGTCTGTTTGATAGGCTGTACCTTTAGGTAAAATAACACTGTCTGCCGTTGGCACATGAGTATGTGTGCCTAAAACTGCCGTAACTTGTCCATCAACATAATATCCAAATGCCTTTTTTTCAGAAGTTGCTTCACCATGCATATCAATAATTATCGCATCACATGTACTGCCTAACTTCTCTTTTTGAAGAAATTCAATTATGCCTTTAAAGGGATCATCTAATGATAAATTCATAAATAATCTGAGCATAACTTGTACTAATATAATTTTTTTTCCATTTAAAAGTTCAAGCTTATAATATCCTTTTCCAGGAACCCCATCAGGATAATTCAAAGCTCTGATTATTTTTGGATTTTCTTCAATATAAGAAAGCATATCTCTTTGATCCCATGCATGATTCCCAAGTGTAAGTAGATCAATTCCGCTAGAAAATAATTCTTCTGCATCTTTTTTTGAAAGTCCATAACCAGAAGTAGCATTCTCACCATTAGCAATAATCATGTCTGTATTATATTTAGATTTGAGTGTTGGGATAATTTCTTTAATTTTTTTTCGTGACGCCTTACCGACAATATCACCTATAAAAAGAATTTTCATTAAAAACTATATAAATTTTTTTCAGTAATAACATAATCCACTTTAAAATCAAATTTATCTATGGGAATGTAATCTAACATTTGTTCTTCATATGCATAGGCTACAGAGATAAATCTGTGATTAATTTTATTTAAATAAGCAAATGTTCTGTCATAATAACCTCCACCATAACCTAATCTATTTCCCTTCTTATCAAAAGCTAAACAAGGTACAAAAATTAATTCAGGATTTAAAATTTTATTTTTATTTTGAGGCTCTGATATATTCATATGTCCTTTTACAAAATTCTCTTCACTCTTAAATTGCTTAAAGATTAAATGACTATTTTTTTTTTCAATTACAGGGAGACATAAAATTTTATTTTTAATAAAGATAAGATTGTTTAGCTCTCTTGTATTTATCTCAGAATTTATAGAAATAAAACTAGAAACTATGTTAATTTCTTGAAAGTTAATTTTTTCAAAAAGCTTATTAAACAAAGTTAAAGCAAAATGAGATGGCTTATTATTAAAAATCTTATCTCTTATAAGTTTTTGTTTTTTTCTGATAATTGATTTTTCATCTTTAATATTATTCATAATAAGAATTTTTAATTATATTAATTAAACCTTCTACCTTTTTATTTATTTCATCAAATTCTTGATCTAATTTCAATTTTTCATCTTCTAAAATTTTTTTTTCATTTTGTAGTTTTAGTATTTTATCTTTAAGTTCTAAATTGTTCTTTAGATATTCTTGTTTCTTGGTATCGTTTACTTTTGAACTTCTTTCTATATTTAATTTTTCTGAAAGCTCTGCTTGTAGCTCAATAGAGAGAAGTGATAACAATATAGTATCGCTTATTTTTCCATTAGAATATTTTGGATTTTGTAATTTATCATCAATTTTTTCATTAATTAAATTTATTGAATCTATTATTTTTTTTTCGTCTTTTTTTTCATATTCTAATGATATTTCTCTATTTAAAATTTTTGTCTTATAAAAAGGCATAGTTATTTCTTAATTAGAAGTTCCAATTCATCAATATACTCGGACATTTGTTTTCGTAAATTTTTAATTTCATTTTCAAGATTTTTTATTTTTTCTTTTTTAGAAATATGATGATCCCTAAAATCTTCTAAAGCTGATCTTAGATTATTTAAGTTTTCGCTTAGAACTGTAATTTTTTTTTGTATTTCCATTATAATTTTATAGTTTGTAATTTTATAATTGTCACTGTAATGAACCCATATTAAATAATTTTATATCAACCATAAAGGTAAGTATTTGAATAATTTAAATAATATCAACAATCTAAGACAATTATCAAATTGTATTAGATTTTTATCAATGGATGCAGTGGAAAAAGCAAAATCTGGTCATCCTGGTATGCCTATGGGTATGGCAGACATCGCAACAATTCTTTATAAAAATCATTTAAAGTTTAACCCGAATGATCCGGAGTGGATTGATAGAGATAGATTAATTATTTCAAATGGTCATGGCTCAATGCTTTTATACTCTTGTTTGTATCTAACAGGATATAAAGACATAGACATAAATCAAATTAAAAATTTTAGACAATTACATAATAAAACTGCAGGTCACCCAGAATACGGAAGTGCAGAAGGAATAGAAACAACGACTGGACCTTTGTCTCAAGGTTTAGCAAATGCAGTTGGAATGGCGCTAGCGGAAAAAAAATTATCAAATAATTATGGAGAAGAATTATTCGATCATTATACTTATGTTTTTGCTGGAGATGGATGCTTAATGGAAGGTTTAAGTCATGAAGCGTGTAGTCTCGCAGGACATTTAAAATTAAATAAGCTTATTATGTTTTTTGATAATAATTCTATTTCCATAGATGGATCAACAGATCTTTCAGTTTCAGACAATGTGAAAAAAAGATTTGAAGCTTATAATTGGAATATAATTAAAATAGATGGTCATAAATATGAGGAAATTGATCAAGCTATAATTCAAGCAAAAAAAAATGATGGTCCAACAATTATATCTTGTAAAACTAAAATTGGTTTTGGCTCTCCAAACAAAGAGGGTTCAGCTTCATCACATGGTTCACCTCTTGGTGAAGAGGAAATAAGTTTAACAAGAAAAAAATTAGATTGGAATTATTCACCGTTTGAAATTCCAGATGATTTATTACGTGAGTGGAGAAGTTTCTATAAAAGAAATGAAGAATCAAGAAATTCATGGTTATCAAAAAACAAAGAATTAATTGAAAGTAAAAATTTTAAAGATAGTTTTTATCAAAAAATTGATCATCAAATTCCAGAAAAACTTGGTGAATTAAAATCTGAACATTTTAATGACAAAACAAATTGTGCTTCAAGAAAATCGAGTGAGCTAACGCTAAATTTAATTTCAAACTATCAAAAAAATCTAATTGGTGGATCTGCTGATCTTACTGGATCAAATAACACTAAGGCAAAAGATATGAATGTAATTACATCTAATAATTTTAATGGAAATTATATTCATTACGGCATCAGAGAACATGGAATGGCTGGAGTAATGAATGGCATTGCTTTACATAAAGGTTTAATTCCATATGGAGGAACGTTTTTGGTATTTACTGATTATTGCAGACCTTCAATTAGGTTATCAGCTATTATGAATATACCAGTTATTTATGTAATGACGCATGACTCAATAGGATTAGGAGAAGATGGACCAACCCATCAACCTGTTGAACATCTTGCATCTTTAAGATCTATACCAAATTTAACAGTCATTAGGCCTTGTGATATTATTGAAACTATAGAAGCATGGGAATGTGCAATCAAAAATACTGGACCAACAATCTTAGTTTTAACAAGACAAAATTTACCGATGTTACAAAAAGATAATCGCAAAGAAAATCTTGTAAATAAAGGTGCTTATAAAATAAGAGATTTTAAAGAATATGATGCAACAATTTTATCTTCTGGTTCTGAAGTTGAGATTGCTTGCTCTGCATCAAATAAACTTTTTGAAAATAATAATTTAAAGATAAGAGTTGTAAGCATGTCTTCATTTGAATTGTTTGAGAAAAATGATGATGGTTATAAAAATGAAATTTTAGGAAATAAACCGATTTTTGCTGTTGAGGCTGGAGTAATAAATGGTTGGGAAAAATATATTAAAAATGAAAATTTTGTTGGTATGTCAACTTTTGGTGAAAGTGGCCCATACAAAGATTTATATAAGCACTTTAAGATAACAGATGATTACTTAATTGAAAAAATAATTAAAAGTTTATAAAAAGGAGAAATATGAAAGTTGCAATAAATGGATTTGGAAGAATTGGAAAACTTGTTTTTAGAGCTTTATTAGAAAAAAATCCTAAAGATATTAATATTGTAGCTATTAATGAACTAGGAAGTGTTGAGAGCAGTGCACACTTACTTAAATATGACAGTGTTCACGGTATTCTTAAAGATGAGATTAGCTCAATCAAAAATGGATTAAAAATTGGTAAACATAAAATTAATTTTTATTCCAAAAGAGATCCAAATAACCTTCCTTGGAAATCACTCAAGGTAGATGTTGTGCTTGAATGTAGTGGTGTTTTTACTTCAAAAGAAAAGGCGATTTCTCATTTAAATGCAGGAGCAAAAAAAGTTATTATTTCAGCACCAGCTTCAAATGTAGATGCCACAATTGTTCAAGGTGTAAATAACGATACCATTAAAAAAAATCATAATGTAATTTCAAACGGATCTTGTACTACTAACTGTCTTGCTCCTTTAGCTATGGTTCTTGATGAAAAATTAGGAATTGAAAGTGGTTTCATGACAACAATTCATAGTTACACGGGTGATCAAAGAACTGTTGATCAAACCCATTCTGACTTTAGAAGAGCAAGGGCTGCAGCTGAGTCAATGATTCCAACTTCTACAGGAGCAGCAAAGGCTTTGAGTCTAGTGTTACCAAAATTAAAAGGCAAACTAGATGGAACAGCTATTCGAGTACCTACTCCTAATGTCTCACTTATAGATCTTACATTTGTGAGTAAGAAAAAAACTAGCCCAGAAAAAATTAATTCTATAGTTCTTCAAGCTTCAAAAACTAAAAAATTAAATGGAATACTAACAACAAACTCATTACCTCTGGTTTCAATTGATTTTAATCATAATTCAAGCAGTTCTGTATTTGATATGAGTCAAACACAGGTTGTCAAAGATAAATTCTGCAGAGTTTTATCTTGGTATGATAATGAATGGGGATTCTCAAATAGAATGGTAGACACTATGGTTAATCTTAAAAAATTTATTTAGTGCCTAAAAAAATTTGTTTTGCAGTATCGACACTAATACAAATTGAAAATTTAATAGAATTTCGAAAATCAAAGTTCAAAACTTCCATCATATTTATAAAATATTTTTTAATTAAAGGCTTTGGGATAGAGTGGCTTAGAACGTTAATAAACCACATTAAAAATAAATATAAGACACACAATATTAAGTTTTTTATCGACTCAGGCTATGATCAAGGTCTTAGTATATTATTAACTCACGAAAATATTGATTATTTAAAATTAAAAAATAATAAAATCATATTAAATAAAATTAATCAAATTGCTAAAAAAAATAAAGTTTTATTAAATCCAAATTTTGATGTAGTAGATCTTACGAAAATTAAAAATATACAAAAAAAACTTAAGATAAAACTATGAAAATAGATGGAAATGAAATTAAAGTTGGAAATATTTTAGAAATTAATAACAAGCTTTGGAAAGTTTTGAAAACCCAGCATACTCAACCAGGAAAGGGTGGTGCCTACTTGCAAGCTGAACTTAAAGAAATAAGAGAAGGTACTAAAATGAATAGTAGGTTTAGATCATCAGAAACAGTAGAAAGAGCTATCCTTGATGAAAAAGAGTTTCAATATCTTTATGATGATAATAATAATTTTATATTCATGGATAAACAAACTTATGAACAAATAGAACTTGGCTCAGAAATATTAACTGAGGATCAATCAAAATTTTTAGTTGAGAATAGTAATGTTATAATTAATTTCTATAATGAAAAACCAGTCGGAATTGACTTGCCTGATACTGTAGAATTAATTGTTATAGAAACTGAAGGTGTTGTAAAAGGTCAAACAGCTGCTTCATCATATAAACCAGCTACTTTAGAAAAGAATATTAAAACATCTGTACCACAATTTATTGCAGTTAATGATAAAATAGTAATAAGTACAATTGACGGTAGTTATATCGAAAAATCAAAAAATTGATGCAGCCTGCTGTAATTAATATCTTTGAAAAGGCAGTAAAAAAAGCTGGTAAAATATTATTAAGAGATTTTGGAGAATTAGAAAATTTACAAATACAATCTAAATCAGTTGGAGATTTTGTAACAAATGCAGATATTAAAGTAGAAAAAACACTTTTAGAAACTCTAAAATATTATTACCCAGACTATACTTACATAACTGAAGAAACAGGTGAAATTAAAGGCGATGAAAATACAATTATTATTGACCCAATTGATGGCACATCAAATTTTATCCATGGTATACCTCATGTTGGAATAATTGTTGCTAAAATGATAAATAATGAAATCACAGACGGTGTAATTTATAATCCGATTTTAAATGAATTTTTTTGGAGTTCTAAGGGTAAAGGATCATGGTGTAATAATAGCAGACTTCGAGTATCCAATAGGCAAACTTTTTCAGATTGCTTGATAGGCACTGGTCTTCCATTTGGAAAGAGAATTTATAAAAACTATTTAAATGAAATTGATGAAATACTAAAATTTTCTGCAGGAATAAGAAGACTAGGTTCTGCAGGTCTAGACCTAGCTTATGTTGCCTCTGGTAAATTAGATGGTTTTTGGGAGAAGGGTATTAATATATGGGATATTTCGACTGGTGTTCTTTTAGTTAGAGAAGCTGGGGGAAAAATTTCTAAAATAGATGGGAATGAATGGGAAATAAATTCTCGTGATTTAGTTGCTTCAAATAATAAAATTCACAGTGAATTAGTTAAAAAACTTACTTTACTTTGAAATCTATATAAATATAAGACCTTCATGAAAAAAGATATACATCCTAAATATCATGAAATAAATGTTGTTATGACTGATGGATCTACTTTTAAAACCAGATCTACTTGGGGGAAAGAAGGAGATACTCTTAAACTAGAAATTGATCCTAAATCTCATCCTGCATGGACTGGTGGGAAAGCTGGTATTAATGAATCTGAAGGACAGGTAGCTAGATTCCAAAAAAGATTTAAAGGCCTCAAAATTAATAAATAATTATTTAAAAAACTTTTCAGCATTAAGTTTTAAATTTTCTTTCTTCTTTATCTCACCTTGAACTCTTATTATTTCAGTTTGAAGTTCTGAAATATAGTTTTGTAAATCATCAACACTGAAATCATCCAAATTTAAAATTTTAACCGTCTTTTGTTTTTCATCAACTTCAAAAAAATCTGTCATAGTCATATTTTGTTATATATTATTTTTTGATTATATTATATGAGCCAGTTATGAAATATCCTTTAATGCCAAAAGCAACAGCAATATGGTTAGTAGAAAATACAGCTTTAACGTTTGATCAAATAGCTGAATTCTGTGGTTTGCATGTATTAGAGGTTCAAGGCATAGCTGATGGAGAAGTTGCTGTCGGTATGAGGGGTTATGATCCAATTGATAATAATCAATTAACAAAAGAAGAAATTGAAAGATGTGAAAAAGATAATGCTGCTCGTTTGAGTCTTATAAAGTCTGATGTAATTGAAGATTTACCACCAAGAAAAAAAGATTCTAAATATACACCTCTTTCTTTAAGACAAGAAAAGCCATATGCTATTTTGTGGCTTATAAAAAGATATCCGACTGAATTAAGTAGTTCTCAAATTGCAAAACTTACCGGCTCAACAAAAAATACAGTGGAGGCTATAAGAAATGGTACATACAGAGAAGCAGTTCTTGAAGCAAAGAGTCCAATGGATGTTGGTTTATGTACTTATAAGGATCTCGAAAGAACTTTAAATAGAACTAGAACAAAAAAAGTAGATCAAGAAAATTAATAATTTTTTATAACGTAATTTAGATAATAGAACATCAAGATCATCCAAAATAATACCATTGATGTAATAAAAATCTGAAAGTTATATATTTTTATAACTCCGATAGGCTCGCCAAGATAATAGGTTAAAGGTCCTAGAACTCCACTTAAAATAATTCCTAAAATTTTATAACTTTTAAAAAAAGTAAGAATTTCATCAAAAAGAGTACTAAAACTAAACCATAAAACAATCATCCATAATGGCAGAGTGCCAAGTTTAGCAATAGTTTCAAAATCGTAAATTTTGAAATAAACTAATAAAGTATCAAAAAAATATCCTGGAACTGAAATCAAAAGTGAAATCTTAATAAATTTTTGTTTATTATGATTAAAATAAAAATAAGTTAGTAAGAAAATAATTCCAACCCATATGCCCAACATAGGATTAGAAAATTTAGTTTCACCAAATACACAGGCTAACCAAGTTAGTTGATAGCCAGTTAAGACTAAAAATACTTTTAGTTTTTGCATTTCTATTTTTGAATTAAAAAATGAGAAACATCAGTAGAGTTATTTGAAAAACCTGTTTCACAATATGAAAAATAAAATTCCCACATTCTTTTAAATTTAATATCGAAGCCAAACCTTGATAAATCAGTCCAAGATTTTTGAAATTGTTTGTTCCACATTTTTAGTGTTTTTGCGTAAGAACCGCCAAAACTTAATTTTTCAATACATTTTAACCCAACGTGTCTTGCTGAATATTCAAATTGTTTTTTGGTTGGAAGCATGCCCCCAGGAAAAATATATTGTTGAATAAAATCTGGTCTGTTTTGATAATCTTTAGCCTTTTGTTCATCAATTGTTATGACTTGTAGTGCAGCCATACCGCCATCGTTGAGAGAATTACGAATTGTATCAAAGTAATTATGCCAGTATTTCTTGCCAACTGCTTCAAACATTTCAATTGAAACAATATTTGAATATTTTTTTTTGATATCCCTATAATCTCTGAATATAACTGATACTTTTTCAGACAAACCTTCATTTTGAATTTTTTCAGAAGCATATTCGTATTGTTCCTTAGAAATAGTTATAGCATCAACTGAACAATTGTAATTTTTAGCTACAAATGATGAAAACCCACCCCATCCACATCCAATTTCTAAAGTTTTAGAATTTGAGTCTAATGATAAAGTTTCAGCAATCTTTCTATATTTGTTAAATTGTGCATCCGATAAATTGGTATTCTTATTATCAAAAAGAGCAGAAGAATAGGTCATGGTTTTATCTAACCACTTTTCGTAAAAATTATTTCCTAAATCATAATGATATTTAATGTTTTTTTTACTTTGTGATTTTGAATTGTTATTTAAAAAATGTTTTAATTTCGCAAAAGTAGCAAAAAAAATATTGGTATTTATACTTTTTAAAAAATAACTCTCATTTTTGTGAGAAAGTAGTAATAAATTAGTTAAATCTGTGCTTGAAAAGTAACCATTCATATAGGCTTCTGCAAAACCTACAGAACCTTTTTTAAAAATTAAATTTAGAAAATTATAATTATGAATTTTAATACTTGCAGATATATCCTCTTCTTTTCCGACAAAAACTCTCTCCTCGCCAGTAGGAAATTGAACTGTTAATTTTCCATATCGAATTTTAGATAAAAAGTTTACTAATAATTTTTCGACAGTTTTATCAAAATTTGTTTTAAAAAAATTCATTTAAAAATTACCTTCAAAACTCACTGTATCATTTGGCTTCTTTTTTCGTGCATAATATTTACCACCTTTGTAAATTATTTTTAAAGCCTCATAAAGAATTCCAACCATTACCTTAAAACCAAAAAGTGGATTATAATATAAAAATTTAAACATATTTTTTGAGTTAAAATCTATAAATTTACCATGCTGGGTAGCTGTCAGAACTTTTTTATTATTTTTATCATAAAGATCAATATTAATATTTATTTTATCTTTTTGCATTCGATTAAAAAATTTATAATTTGCCTCCATTTCTATGAATGGGGATACATAAAACTGCTTTGCACATTCATGAGATAATTTAAAATCTTCAAAATTTACATTTCCTTTAAAAATATAGGTATGTTGTTCATTAGTCGTATTTTTGACTTCATAGAAAATAGATATTAATTTTTTATCATCATAACAATATATTATTGATAAGGGATCAAATACATATCCCAAAATTCTTGGAAAACATAATATCATTATATTAAGATGTTTATATTTAATATTAAATTTAGAGAGGGAGTCTTTAACGAATGTCTTTATTGACCTTTTGTCTCTATATCCATGATCATTTTCATAAATAGAAAAAAGATTAAAAGAGTTTAATGAAAAAAGTTTATAGTTATTACTTAATTGATCCAGATTATCCAAATTAATAAAAAGACTTGGTACCTCATATTTCAATGTGTGTTTAAATGGAATAAATCTTTTATGTATAATGCTAGATAATAGTATTTGAGAAATCATTTAAAATTAATTTGCAATCTATTATAAAAATTTTTCTCTCTCTTCCAAGGTAAATCACAATTTAATAATTTACAAATATAAGAAGATGATTGAATGCCGTCTTCATGAAAACCATATCCAAGGTAAGCTCCACAGAAAAATGTATTATTCTTTCCTTGAATTTCCATAACATTTTTTTGAGCTAAAATAGTATCAGTAGTATATATTGGATGATTAAATGTTGTTTGGTTAATTATATTTTTAGGCTTTTTATATGGATTAACAGTTACAAAATAATTTTGTTTAGTTGGTAATTTTTGCAAGAAATTCATCCAATAAGTTAAAGTAAATTTAGAAGATGATGGCGAATTTAAAAAATTCCAACTTGACCAAGCAATTTTTGATTTAGGCATTAAAGAGTGATCGGAGTGAAGTATTGCTGAGTTAGCTGAATATTTAAATTGTGAAAATATTTTTACTTCTTCTTCTGTTGGTTTTTCCAAAATATCCAATACTTGATTTGCATGGGTTGCGAATATTACCTTATGAAATTCTAATATATTGTTTTTCTCATCTTCTATTTTAATTTTATTATTTTCTCTAATAATTTTTTTAATTTTGAAATTTGTTTCATACTCAAAAACATTTTTATTAATAATTTTTTTTATATATTCGTTACTACCCCCTTCTACATATTTCCATTGAGGTCTTTTTTTTAAATTAAATAAAGCATGATTTTTAAAAAAATTAATGAATGTTATGAGAGGAAAATTTTTTACATCACTTATATTGCTTGACCATATAGATGATATCATAGGTAAAATATGATAATTTATTAGGTATGTTGAAAAATTATTAGTTTTTAAAAAGTCATTTAAGGTTTTAGTTTGCTCTAAATCACTAACATTCAAGCTATTACATAATAAATAAAGTTTTCTTATTTCAAATAACATTTTAAAAAAATTAAAAGAAAACACATTTCTAAAATTCGCAAAAAGAGAAAAGATATTTTTGCCACTAT
The DNA here is from genome assembly GCA_902541215.1 of uncultured Alphaproteobacteria bacterium. GTDB lineage: Bacteria > Pseudomonadota > Alphaproteobacteria > HIMB59 > CACPNW01. The sequence continues at coordinate 80,751 of CACBPV010000003.1, forward strand.
ATTCAATTTGAGGATCTTGATTTGAGACAGCAAAAGACATATCTGAATTTTTGCATTTCACATCAAGTAATTTAAAAAAATTTGTTAAATCTGGATAATTATTTTCATTGAATACAATAAACCCTGTATCGACTGGGATTGTCTTTGTTGATTCTTCAACATAGATAGTTCTTGTATGTCCACCCAATCTATTATTTTTTTCAAATAAATAAACATCATATTTAGAAGATAAAAGATAAGCTGCACTTATTCCTGAAATACCAGAACCAATAATTGCTATTTTTTCTCTCACATCAACTGATAGTTTTAAACGCTGATAGTGCTCTATTTCTTGTTTCTTTTAAATCTACAATTGGTGCTGGATATGAAGTGCCAATCTTAAAATTATATTTCTTTTGATCCTCCATAGACATCTCCCAAGGATTATGAATATATTTTTTTGGAATATTATTCAACTCAGGAACAAATTCTTTTACATAATCACCATCTGGATCAAATTTTTGACCCTGCAATATTGGATTAAAAATTCTAAAATATGGACTTGCATCAGCACCACAACCAGAGATCCATTGCCAACCTGCAGAATTAGACCCAACGTCAGCATCAACTAAAGTATCAAAAAACCACTCTTCTCCATTTTTCCAGTGTAACAATAAATTTTTTGTTAGAAACGAGCCTACAATCATTCTTACTCTATTATGCATCCAGCCTGTTTTATATAGTTGTCTCATTCCAGCATCAACAATTGGAATACCAGTTTTACCATTATGCCATAATGATAAATTTTTAGCATTTTTAATCCATGGAAATTTATTAAATTTACTTTGTATAGGTTTATGAGTCATATCTGGATAGTGAAATAAAAGATTATAAGAAAAATCTCTCCAGCCAAGCTCAGCAAGAAATTTTTTTTTATTTTCTGGATCAATTTTTTTTTCAATATTTACGGTATAATAAACTTCTAAAGCAGATATTTCTCCAAAATGAAGATAAGGTGATAATTTTGAAGTTAAATCTTTATCAGGTCTATCTCTTCCAACTGAATAGTTATTTGCTTTTTGCGAAATATATTTTTTTAATTGTAATTTTGCATTACTTTCACCAGGTATCCAATATTTTTCAATTTTCTTGATCCATTGCTCTTTTTTGTTAGTTAGATTTAAATCTTGTATAGTTATTTCATTTTTAAATTTTGAATTGGCGTAGCTTATTTTTGTATTTTTAAATTTAATATCTTTTAGTTTTAGTAGTTCATCGCAATATCGCCAGTAAGGAGTAAATACTTTAAAAAAGGTTCCACTTTTATTTTTAATATTCCAAGGTTCATTTAAAAGATATCCATTGTGCGAGTCGCATTCTATTTTAGATGAAGTAACTATAGATTTAATTTTAGTATCTCTTTTAATTGAATATGGATCATATAGTCTATTCCAGGATACATATTTAACATTTGAATTCTTTAGTATTGAAGATATAATTTTCTCTGGATCACCAGCAAATATATTTAGTTTGCCATTATGTTTTTGTATTGAGTCATATAAACTAATTAAGGATTTTTCTAACCACCATTTGGATGTGGACCCAATTCTTTGATTTAAATCTAAAATATAAATTGGAATTATCTGATCAACTTTTTTTGAAAGTGATAATAAAGATGGATTTTCTCGTAATCGCAAATCTTGTCTAAACCAATGAATTCCATAAGTGGCTACCATGAGTTTAAATTATGTTAATTTGGGATAAATTAAAGAGGTAAATCTATTATTTACTATGAGGAGGCATTTTTTTCTCTACGAACCAAACGTGTTTTTTTAACACAGGATCATATTTTTTCATTCGAAGCTTTTCAGCAACTTTCAATCCTTTTGTCGGTTTTCTTACAATATACTTAGTTCCTGTTTTTGGATTTTCTTCAGGTACTAGTTGTTTAAGAGCGAATGAAGTTTTTTTTGCCATGAAGTGTCTATACAGAATAATTATATGAAATAAAGTATTATTTATTCATAATCAGAAATTGACTGCTTAATAAAACGGTTAAAATTTCCTCTTTTTTTATCAAGTTTAATTTGTTTATTTCTTTCAAGTAAGTTTTTTTTCTTTTCTTCAGATGTTTTATCAAAACAATTATGACAAGATACACCTGGTTTATAATATTTATTATAAGTATCTTTAAAACTAATGGGTAACCGACAAGCATGACAAAGTTTGTAAGTTCCATCTTTTAATTCATTTTTCAAAGATACTCTTCCATCAAATACGAAACATTCACCATTCCACATTGAATCTTTTTTTGGAGTTTTTTCTAAATACTTTAGTATACCTCCGTCTAACTGAGCAACATTTTTAAAACCCTTCATCATCATATATGATGAAGCCTTTTCACACCTGATACCTCCAGTGCAAAACATTGCAATTTTTTTTTCTTTTGACTTATTTAGTTTTTTTTGAACAAAAGATTTAAAGTCAGTGAAACTTTTAGTTTTTGGATTAATTGCCCCTTCAAAAGATCCTATTTTAACCTCAAATTCATTTCTTACATCAATCACAATAGTGTCTTTGTCTTTAATTAGTTGATTCCATTCATTGTATTTAACTTTTTTTCCAGATATTTTTGTAGGATCAGCAAATTTGGTTCTGAGTGTGACTATTTCATTTTTATTTCTAATTTTTAGTTTTTGAAAAGGCATATATTTATATTTTGATCGTTTAAGATTAAGTTTCTCAAAACTAAAATTTTCAAGATATAGAATGAAAGAATTTATGTTTTTATCTAATCCAGCTATTGTTCCATTAATGCCTTCATCAGCAATCAATATTGTACCTTTTATTTTATTAAATTTGCAAAAATCTTTAAGTTTAGTGATGATATCATTTTTATCTTTAATTATTTTGAATTGATAAAAAGTAATTATAGTAAAGTACTTGTTGTTCATTTATCTAATTAATATAAAAAACTTTAAAAATTTATGTCTAAAGAAACCATTAATATTGTTAAAAATTTTCTCAATAGTTATTCTATAGAAACAACTCCAAATGTTTACGAAAAATATGGGGGCTTTTCTGAATTTCTTAATAAAAATCATGACGTTTATATAACTTATTTACCAGATGAAAATTCAAAAAATGTTATTAGAACGGCAAAAAAATTAAAATTAGAAGGTTATGATGTTATACCTCATTTGCCTGCGAGAACTATTGTAAATAAAAATGACTTAGAAAAATATATTGGTGAACTTGCAAATGAATCTGGGTGTTCAAAAATTTTAATTATTGGTGGTGGTGGAAATCAAGCTGGCGAAATCTCTTCCTCAATTGATGTTTTAAAAACAGATTTTCTTTCAAAATATAATTATCAATTTGTAGGTGTGGCTGGACATCCCGAAGGAAGCCCAGATATTTCAAATGAAAATTTGGATTTAGCAATTAAACAGAAGAATGATTTTGCAAAAAATGTTGATTTTAAAATGTATTTAGCAACACAATTTTTTTTTGAAGCTAAATCTTTAATCGACTGGGAAAAACACTTAGTAAAAATTGGAAATAAATTACCAATCCACGCTGGGATACCAGGTCCTGCCTCTATTAAAACATTAGTAAATTATGCAAGGTCTTGCGGTATTGGAAATTCTTTAAGATTTATTACAAAACAGGCTTTTAACTTAACTAAACTTGCAACATTGAGCACTCCTGATAAATTAATTTATGATCTTGCTGAACATAGCGAAATAAACAAAGACTCTAAACTTGAAAAAATACACTTCTATGCGTTTGGCGGTATGAAAAAAACATCAGAGTGGTTAAATCAATTTAATAACTCAGATTTTTCTTATAATAATAAACAGAAATTCGAATTAAATTAGCTTCTTCACAATTTTTTAATCTTTTAATGAAACAAAAGTTGTTTGATATTTAAGTTAATTTATAGATTAAGAATCTAATAATTAAGGAGTCTCATGTCAGATATTGAAATAGCAAGAAAAGCTAAAATGAAGCCTATTAGTGAAATTCTAAAAGGGCTTGATGTACCAGACACACCTGAAGCCTTCAGTCCTATGGGTCGTCATATAGCAAAAATAAACTTGGAGTACATAGAGTCACTTAATAAAAATAAAGACGGTAAACTTGTTCTAGTCTCAGCAATAACTCCAACACCAGCAGGAGAAGGTAAAACAACAACTTCTGTTGGATTAAGTGATGGTCTTAATAAACTAGGAAAGAAATCAATAGTTTGTTTAAGAGAGCCGAGTCTTGGTCCATCATTCGGTATGAAAGGTGGTGCAGCTGGTGGAGGCTATGCTCAAGTAGTTCCAATGGAGCAAATTAATTTACATTTTACTGGAGATTTTCATGCAATTACATCCGCTCATAATTTACTTTCTGCACTGATTGATAATCATATCTACTGGGGAAATAAATTAAATATTGATGTTAGAAGGGTTGTTTGGAAGAGAGTAATGGATATGAATGATAGATCACTTAGATCTATTGTTGTTGATTTAGGAGGAGTTGCAAATGGATATCCTAGACAAGATGGTTTTGATATTACTGTTGCATCGGAGATAATGGCAATTTTCTGCTTAGCAAAAGATTTAAAAGATCTTGAAGAGAGAATTGGAAATATAACTATTGCTTATACACGAGATAAAAAAGCTATTTATGCAAAAGATTTAAAGGCAGAAGGTCCAATGACAGTATTATTAAAAGAAGCCATTAGGCCCAACATAACACAAACGTTAGAAAATAATCCTGCTATAATTCATGGTGGGCCATTTGCAAATATTGCTCATGGTTGCAATTCTGTAATTGCAACTAAAGCTAGTTTAAAATTAAGTGATTACGTTGTAACTGAAGCAGGCTTTGGAGCTGATCTAGGAGCAGAAAAATTCCTTGATATAAAATGTAGAAAATCAAATTTAAAACCTGATTGTGTGGTTTTGGTAGCTACAATTAGAGCACTAAAAATGCATGGCGATGTTTCAAAAGAAGATTTAAAAAATGAAAATGTAAATGCTCTTAAAAAAGGTTTAGTAAATCTAGAAAGACATATCAATAATATTAGAAAATTTGGATTACCAGTAACTGTTGCTATTAATCATTTTGTCACTGATTCTAAAGCTGAAGTTGATGCCGTTCTAAGTTTTTGTAAAACTCAAGGAGTCAAGGCTTCTATGTGTACTCACTGGTCCAATGGTGGTGATGGTGCAACTGAATTAGCTCAAAATGTAATAGATATTTGTGAAGATAATAAGAATACATTTAAATTTTTATATGAAGATGATTTAACTCTATTCAAAAAAATAGAAAAAATTGCACAAGAGATTTATCACGCAAGTGAAGTTGTGGCAGACACGAAAGTACGTCAACAATTGAAGGATTTTGAAACTAAAGGATTTGGCAAATTACCTGTTTGCATTGCAAAGACTCAATATAGTTTTTCAACTGACCCTAATTTAAAAGGTGCCCCTACTGGCCACGTTTTACCTATTAGAGAGGTAAGATTGTCATCAGGAGCAGAATTTATAGTAGTTGTTTGCGGTGATATTATGACCATGCCGGGTCTACCAAGTGTTCCTGCGGCAAATTCGATAAAGCTAAATGATCATGGAGAAATTGAAGGTCTTTTTTAAAACTGCTATAAAGAGTTATAATGTTTAATAAAAATAAATACTCATTTCTATCTATTGCTAGAAATGCTTTAAATCATCATGAGAATTGGCAAAAGACGTGGAATAGTCCTGAGCCAAAAAAAAATTATGATGCAATAATTGTAGGTGGTGGTGGACACGGTTTAACTACTGCTTACTATTTAGCAAAAAACCATGGAATTAATAATATTGCAGTAATTGAAAAAGGTTGGATAGGCGGTGGGAATACAGGGCGAAATACCACTATAATTAGATCAAACTATTTATGGGATCAAAGTGCGGCTTTATACGAGCATGCATTAAAACTTTGGGAAGGTATGTCTCAAGAATTAAATTACAACGTAATGTTTTCTCAAAGAGGGGTTTTGAATGTTGCTCATAATCTTCATGATGTAAGAGAATTAAAAAGACGGTGGCATGCAAACAGACTTAATGATATCGATTGTGAATGGCTTGATACAAAGAAAGTTAAAGAATTTTGTCCAATAATAAATACTTCACCAAACATTAGATATCCTGTTTTAGGAGCAACTCTGCAAAGAAGAGCAGGAACTGCAAGACATGATGCTGTTGCATGGGGTTATGCAAGAGGGGCTGATGAAATGGGAGTTGATATAATTCAAAATTGTGAAGTAACTGGTATTAATGTAAAAAATGGAAATGTAACTGGTATTGAAACAACAAAAGGAACCATTAATTCAAATAAAATTGGAATAGCTGCTGCTGGGCATACCAGTGTTATTGCCAATATGGCGGGTATCAAATTACCTTTAGAGAGTAAACCATTACAAGCACTAGTTTCAGAGCCAGTAAAACCAGTCATTGATACTGTAGTAATGTCAAATACAATTCATGCGTATGTATCTCAGTCAGATAAAGGAGAACTAGTTATTGGTGCTGGAACAGACGGATACACTTCATATACTCAAAGAGGTGGCTTTAACATTGTTGAAGATACATTAATGGCAATAGTTGAATTGTTTCCAATATTTTCTAGAATGAAAATGCTTCGTCATTGGGGAGGAATTGTAGATATTTGTCCTGATGCAAGCCCCATTATCAGTAAAACTCACATAAACGGATTATACTTTAATTGTGGTTGGGGAACTGGTGGATTTAAAGCAACACCAGGTTCAGGTTGGGTATTTGCTCACACTATAGCTAATGATCAAGCACATGAATTAAATGCTCCTTTTACAATAAATAGATTTTCTAGTGGTGAATTAGTTGATGAACATGGTGCAGCTGCCGTAGCACATTAAATCATGTTTTTAATAAATTGCCCATACTGTGGAGAAAGAGATCAAGCTGAATTTTCTTGTGGAGGTGAAGCGCATATTGCAAGACCAAAAAATCCTCCTGAACTCTCTGATGATCAATGGGCAGAATATTTATTCTTGCGAAAGAACGAAAAAGGTATTCATTATGAAAGATGGAACCATGAATATGGATGCAGACAATGGTTTAATTTAGCAAGAAATACAGCAACCGATGAAATTCTAGCAGTATATAAGATGGGAGAAGCTCCTCCCATATTAAAAGCAAATATTCCAGCTACTCCTTCAGGTGAGCCAAGTATTGGATCAGGGAATTTATCAACATCGAAAAAAGATAGGTTTTAAAAATAGAGATGCGATACAAAAATAATAAAAATCTCGAAAATAATAAGTCTGTTAGGTTCTATTTTGATAATAAAGAATATTTTGGATTTGAAGGTGACACCCTAGCTTCTGCACTTCTTGCAAATGATGTTCACTTAGTTGGAAGAAGTTTTAAATATCATCGACCGCGGGGTATTTATACCGCAGGTAGTGAAGAACCTAATGGAATAGTTCAGCTTGAGACCAAAGAATATACCGAACCTAATAGAAGAGTAACTGAAGTCCAGATATATGAGGGTTTAAAAGCTTTTAGTCAAAATAATTGGCCGTCAGTGAAATTTGATGCAGGCGCTATAAATGATTTACTATCACCATTTTTTCCTGCAGGATTCTATTACAAGACCTTTATGTGGCCACCAAAGTTTTGGAAGGTATATGAGTTTTTTATAAGACATGCTGCAGGACTTGGTAAATCTCCAAAAAAAGATGATCCCCACAAATACGAACATTTTCATTATCATTGTGATGTTCTAGTTGTTGGAGCAGGAGTTAGCGGATTAATTTCAGCAGAAATTGCAGCGAATAATAATTATAAAGTATTACTTATTGAGCAAGAAGATGATCTAGGAGGTGAAATTTTATCTACAAGAAATCAAGATATTAAAATAGATAAATTGCCAATTAATGAATGGAAAAATAAAATTGTTGATAAACTTTCTAAAAATTCAAATATAAAAATAGTAAAAAATACAACATGTTTTGCTTATTTAAATTATAATTTATTATTAGCTGTCCAAGAAATTGATCCAGAAAAAGGATTATATAAAAAAAACGATATTAAAGAAAGAATTTGGAAAATTAGATCAAAGAAAGTTATTTTAGCGACAGGCACAATAGAAAGACCAATAATTTTTAACAATAATGATAGGCCCGGTATTATGCTTTCTAACAGTGCGAAAAAATACTTAAATAAGTATGGAGTTGCACCTGGAAAAAATTTAGTTTTTTTTACAAACAATGATAGTGCCTATGAAACTGCAATAGATTTTTTTGAACAAGGTATAAAAGTAGAGGCTATTGTCGATACAAGAGATGGTAGTGATGGATATTACCCTAAAAAAGCAAATAAATTAGGAATTACTATACTAAAAGGTTATGAAATTAGTGATACTGTTGGAAGATTAAAAATTAGAGAAGTTAAATTAAGAAAAATAAAAACTGAAAACAATAATGAAAAATCTTCTATTAATATTAAATGCGATCTTTTAGCAATTGCTGGTGGTTGGACTCCTACTGTTCATTTATTTACTCAATCAAAAGGAAAACTCAAATATAGAAATGTAGATGGAAGTTTTATTCCTAATGAAGTTTATCAAGATACATTGTGTGTTGGCAGTTGCAATGGTGACTATAATTTAAATGAAATATTAATAAAAACTGAAGAAGATACATATAAATATTTAAATGATAATCAGCAAAATGAACTTGGTGAAGTAAATTACAAATCAGATAATGTGAAGCATGGCAAACACGAAAATGTTTGGATTACATCAAAGAACAGTATTTCAAGAACTAAAATGTTTGTAGATTTTCAAAACGACGTAACAGCAAAAGATATTAAACTAGCTTTAAAAGAGGGTTTTCAATCTATTGAACATGTCAAACGATACACAACTACAGGAATGGCAACTGATCAAGGCAAGACCAGTAATGTTAATGCACTTGGAATAATATCAGAATTAACAAATACTAAAATCTCTGAATTAGGTACAACAACATTTCGTTTTCCCTATAAACCAGTAACATTTGGAGCTATTGCTGGGCGTCATGTTAAAGAATTTTTTGATTTAGAGAGAACAAGCCCAATGCATCAATGGCATATTGATAATAAAGCTTTATTTGAGGACGTAGGCCAATGGAAAAGAGCCTGGTATTATCCTCAAAAGAATGAAAGTTTTCAATCTGCTTTAAATAGAGAGGTAAAAGCAACTAGAGATAGTCTAGGAATATTAGATGCATCAACTCTTGGTAAAATAGATATTAAGGGTAGAGATGTAAGTGAATTTTTAAATAGAGTTTACACAAATTCATGGTCAAAATTAGAAATTGGAAAATGTCGATATGGTGTAATGTTAGGTGACGATGGAATGGTTATTGATGATGGTGTAACAACTAGATTAGATGAGTATCACTATCTTATGTCAACAACTACAGGAAATGCGGCATCAGTAATGTCAAAGTTAGAAGATTGGTTGCAAACAGAATGGCCAGAGTTAGAAGTATATTTAACATCCGTAACAGAAAATTATGGAACGATAAGCTTAAATGGCCCAAATTCAAAAAAATTAATCCAAAAACTAGTTCCAGATTTTGATTTTTCAAAAGAAAATTTTCCTCATATGAGTTTTAAGAATATTAATATTAACGGAATAAAATGTAGAGTCATGCGTATAAGTTTTACTGGGGAAATGTGTTATGAAATAAATGTACCATCTGGCTATGCTAAAAATCTTTGGGAACTTTGTATAGATAAAGGTAAGGAATTTAATATTACGCCATATGGTACTGAAGCTATGCATGTACTTCGTGCTGAAAAAGGATTTATTATTGTTGGTCAAGAAACAGATGGATCAGTGACACCAGTAGATCTGGATATGGACTGGATTGTTAGTAAAAAGAAATATGATTTTATTGGTAAAAGGGCATTATATAGAAGTGATACTATTAAAAAAGATAGGAAACAATTAGTTGGATTAAGAACTAAAGATCCAAATAAGGTTCTTGAAGAAGGATCTCAATTGGTTGAAGAAATAACTGCCCTACCTATGAAAATGGTTGGTCACGTGACCTCTAGTTACTATTCACCTAATTTAAAAAGCTCTTTTGCTTTAGCTTTAATCAAAGGTGGTCTTGAAAAAAAAGGAAGTGTTTTAATTGCTCCAATGGAAAATGAAAATATTGAAGTAGAAATAACTAGTCCAATATTTATTGATCCTGAGAATAAAAGAGTTAATCAATGAATTTAACTTACAGTAATGTTTTGAATATAAATAAAAAAAATTACAATGGAGTAACAATAGAAGAAAAAGCTCTATCAGGTAAAATAAATATACGAGGTAAAAGTTCAGATAAAGAATTTATGAAAAATATAGGCTCAGTATTAAACCTGGTTTTACCAATTGAGCCAAATGTAAGAATTTTTAACAATAATATTAGTATTATGTGGCTTGGTCCTAATGAATGGTTAGTCGAAACACCAGAAAATGAGAAAGATGAAATTATTTCTCTATTTGAATCTAAACTTAATCCAGAAAAAACAGCAATAACTGATGTTTCATTTAATAAAACTGTTTTACGACTTGAAGGGGAAAAGGTATTTATTTTACTTTCTAAATTTCTTGTTGCGAACTTAGAAAAAATTTTGGAAAATAATTTTTCTGTAGCTCAAACTATATTTATAAAAATTCCAATACTTTTTATTAGAAATAATACTGATAAAGAAGAAACTTCACTAGATTTACATTTAAACAGATCACATGCAAAATATGTATATGATTTATTAGTTGATGGTAGTAAAAATCTTAATATTTAATTTATTTTTTATTTTAATTTCATTAAGCACAGTATCAACTGGCAAAACTATATTTGGAAAAGCAAAAGTAATTGATGGTGATACTATACATATTAATAAAAATAAAATAAGACTGCACGCTATTGATGCCCCTGAGACAAATCAAACATGTAATAAAAATAGTAAAGTCTGGAATTGTGGTTTGGAATCAACAAAGTTCTTAAAAGAATTAATTGGGAATAATAAAATTGAATGCATCACAAAAGGTAAGGATCGATATAATAGATTTATTGGAATCTGCTATAAAGATAATTTAGATTTAAATAGTGCAATGGTTCTGAATGGATGGGCTATAGCTTATCGTTATTATTCAAAAGATTATATTGAAGAAGAAGAAGAAGCAAAACGAGATAAAAAGGGTATATGGATTGGAGATTTTGAAGAACCTTATTTATTCAGAAAGAAAAATAAATAATCAACCATGATGTTGGGAATCTTTTAAATAAATTAAATCTTCTATTTCTTTATCTTTATTTTTAATTATTTTTTTTAGTTCATTTAATTCATTTTCAAAACTACGATTTTTTTGTTCAATCTGTCTAAGTTCTGATTTTAGTATTGAATTTTCAATATTTAATTCTTCCATATCTTTAGTTGACACAGAACTTTCTAATTCTATTTCTAATTTTTGAACAAGATCTACGTATTTTGACAATTGTTTATTTAATTCAGTTATTTTATTTTTAAGTTTGCTAAGTTTCTCAATACTTTCCGAATTATTTTCTAATGTATTATTTTCTAGATCTGATATATTTATCAAAGATTGTTGATAATCATTCTTAATTGTATCGAATGATTCATTTAAATCTCTTATTTCTTCACGTAAGTTTTTTATTTGATCATCTCTAAATTTTAATCGCTGATTTTTTTGAAATATCTCAAGTTTAAGTTTTTCTATTTCAGATCGTAAACTTGATTCATCAACAACACTGCTAGGAATGATTTCAGTAGGTGGCTCAGTTTGATCAGTTGAAAAATCCATAGAAGGCAAATAAAAAAAAATACCAAAGATAAATATAATTGAAATGACAAGTAAGATTCTGTTTCTTCTTCTTCTTCTTGCTTGTAAACCAACAAAACCTACCATACGAACTCTATAAAACGGTAAGTGTAAAAAATAAATATTTAATTATTAAATTGTGGATCTAAAGAATATGTGGTTGACCTTAAGTACTGAGTAATTTTTTTGATATCTCCAATTTTTACAAGGTTTTCATAAGGTATAAGTGAACCAAAGTACATATAGATATCATCACCTATCTTTCTTTTCAGTTCATACATGCACAAAGAATATCTAAATGTTTGTCCTATTTTATTAGCAATGTGGTAAAGTTGGCTATTTTGACCGTCAAAAAAAATTGGTAACACAGGGCTTTTCGTTTTGAGCACTAGTTTCGAAACCCATTGTTTCCACTCACCATCGTCTGCTTTTGTATTTTTTTTTAAGTTTTGTTTAGTTGCTATCGTTCCAGAGGGAAAAAGAACTAGAACACCTTCATTATGCAAAACTTTTTCTGCTTCTTTACGCGTACTAATGTTAGTTAATAGAGCTTCTTTATTTTCATTAAAATCAATTGGTAATATTTTATCTTTTACTGCCTCTGCTTGCCTTAAGACTTTATGTGTGACCATTTTATAATCTTGTCTTACTTTTGAAATTGCTGAACATATGGATACGCCATCCGCAACTCCAAAAGCATGATTGGCTATAACAATTAATTTTCCTTTTTTTGGAATATAACTACCTTCCTGAAAATTAGTTATTAAAGTAAAATTTAATTTATCTACTGCATCATCCCAAAAAAGCTCAGAAGGTCTATTTTCAGATAAATATTCATCATATAATTTTTTTAATTTTAATTTTCCTGTTAATAATTCAGTAATCTTAATAAATATTTGACCAATAAAATTTACTTCCGCTGTTGCAAATGTAAATGCAATTTTATTTTTATTCATAATGGAAATGAGTCAATTTAAATACAATAAGTATTTTTCAAATATATTACATATTTGCATAATTTGGCCCCCCACTACCTTCAGGTACAACCCAATTTATATTTTGTGATGGTTCTTTAATATCGCATGTTTTACAATGAATACAGTTTTGTGCATTAATTACAAATTTAGGATTTTGACTATCTGTCTTATCAATCTCATATACACCAGCAGGACAATATCTTTGAGATGGCTCATCATAAGCATTTAAAGTAAATTTTATTGGTAATTCCTTATCCTTTAATTGTAAATGAACTGGCTGATCAGCTTCATGGTTAGTTCCAGTCAAATAAACAGAACTGGTTTTATCAAAAGTAAATATTCCATCATATTTTGGATAATCTATTTTTTTTGAATCTTTTGCTAATTGTAAAGCTTCATGATCAGCATGTTTGTGTTTTAGTGTAAAAGGAAGCTTACCTCTAAAAATTATTTGATCAATACCTGTAAATATTATTGCAGGTATTAACCCCCAATTAAAACTAGGTTTTACATTCCTTGCTGCAAACAATTCTTTATAAAGCCATGAATGTTTAAATTTATCTTCATATGCTGCAAGAGATACAGATTTACTTAAATAATCATTAATTGTTTCAGCAGCTATAATTCCACTTTTCATTGCAGTATGTGAACCTTTAATCTTTGGCATATTTAAGGTGCCTGCATCACATCCAACTAGTAATGCGCCCGGCATATACATTTTAGGTAAACTTTGAATACCACCTTCAATAAGTGCCCTTGCTCCATACGCTATACGTTTTCCATTAGTTAGGATTTTCTTAATTGCTGGGTGAGTTTTAAATTTTTGAAATTCATCATAAGGTGATAAATAAGGATTTTTATAATCAAGACCGATTACGTATCCTAAAAATATTTGTTTATTTTCAGCATGATAACAAAAACTGCCACCATAAGTTGCATTATCTAATGGCCAACCAGCAGTATGCATGACAAGACCTTCCTCATGCTGACTTTCATCTACTTCCCAAATTTCTTTAAATCCAATTCCGTATTGTTGTGGTGACTTATCTTTCGATAAATTATATTTTTTAATTAATTCCTTACCTAAATGACCTCTACAACCCTCAGCAAATACTGTTACTTTAGCTTTAATATTAATACCTGGTTCAAAACTATCTTTTTTGTTACCATCTTTATCAATACCCATATCACCAGTTTGAACACCAATTACATGATCATCATCTGAATATAATATTTTAGATGCCGCAAATCCTGGAAAAATTTCTACTCCTAAACTTTCAGCTTCACTTGCAAGCCATCTACATAAATTTGCAAGACTAATGATATAATTCTTATGATTTTTTTGAACACTAGGAAGGAGCCATGTAGGCCAATTTAACGAACCATTTTTAGATAAGAATAAAAACTTTTCTTTTGTTACTTTAGTTTTTATTGGTGAGTCTTTGCTTCTCCAATCAGGTATTAATTCATCGAGTGCTCTTGTTTCAAAAACATTACCACTTAAAATGTGGGCTCCTACCTCTGATCCCTTTTCTAATACACAAACATTAATATCTGGGTTCAACTGTTTTAGTTTAATTGCAGTTGAAAGGCCCGATGGACCAGCACCTACAACCACAACATCATAGTCCATTGACTCGCGTTCTACTTCCATTTTATTTATTGTAATAAATTAATTTATTGTTGAATAGTATTTAATTTATCTAGTTCAGAAGATAATTGTGGCAATGCCTCAAATAAATCAGCGTTTAATCCATAATCAGCAACATTGAATATTGGCGCTTCTTCATCTTTATTGATTGCAACAATTACCTTACTTTCTTTCATACCTGCTAAGTGCTGTATTGCACCAGAAATTCCGACGGCAATATATAAATCTGGGACAACTACTTTACCAGTTTGCCCAACTTGATAATCATTAGAAACATAACCAGCATCTACAGCAGCACGAGAAGCACCAACTGCCGCATTAAGCTTATCTGCTATTTCATTTAAAAGTTTAAAATTTTCGGCACTTTGTAATCCTCTGCCACCGGATATCACAACTCGAGCAGTACTTAACTCTGGTCTTTCAGATTGAGATTCTTCTCTATCTATAAATTCAACACTGCCACTATCATTATCAAAAGAAATATTTTCGACCTGTTCTTTTCCACCGCTAGTTTCTACAGGATCAAAAGATGTTGGTCTTACTGTTACTACTTTAATCTTGTCATTTGATTTAACTGTTGCAATAGCGTTACCAGCGTAAATTGGCCTCATAAAAGTATCGGAGCTTATTATTTTTATAACATCACTAACTTGTGCAATATCTAGTTTAACCGCAATTCTAGGAAAAATATTTTTACCAAATGTTGTCGCAGGTGCCATTATGTGGGAATAATTATTAGCCAAAGATACAACGATAGGTTCAATGTTTTCAGCAATTGGGTTTTTAAGTTTTTCATTATTGGCTAAATATACTTTTGAAACCTTTTCACATTTAGAGATATTTTTAGCTAACTCTTCACATTCATAGCCAGTTACCAAAACATGGATATCTTGATCTATTTGGGATGCTGCAGATATAGTATTTAAGGTTGATGATTTGATATCTATATTATTATGCTCTGCTAATACTAGTATTGTCATATAACTTTTGCCTCATGTTTAAGTTTTTGAACCAGTTCGGCAACATCATTTACCATAATTCCTTTTTGTCTAACAGGTGGTTCTTCTACTTTTATTTGTTCAATCCTAGGTTCTATATTTATACCAAGTGAAGATGCATCTTTTGTATCAATTGGTTTTTTCTTTGCTTTCATTATGTTTGGTAAAGAGGCATATCTAGGTTCATTCAGTCGAAGATCACATGATGCTACAAATGGTATAGAAACTTTTATTCTTTCCAAACCTTCATCAATTTCTCTAGTAACGATTGCATTTTGCCCCTCGATTTCAATTTTAGATGCGAAAGTAGCCTGAGGCCAATTAAGTAAAGCAGATGTCATTTGACCAGTTTGATTACAATCATCATCGATAGCTTGTTTTCCCATTAAAATAATTGATGGTTTTTCTTCTTCAGCAACTTTAGAAATTATTTTTGAAATAGCTAGAGGCTCAAGGTCATTGTCTGTTTTAATATGTATACCCCTATCAGCTCCCATTGCTAATGCAGTTCGAATAGTTTCTTGAGCTCTATCATTACCTATAGTAAGAATTATAATCTCGTCTGCTTTACCAGCTTCTTTT